>JAKSOK010000182.1 GCA_024405615.1 Phascolarctobacterium sp. | reverse complement strand
GTTAATGCTGTTTAGATAAAGGAGTGGAAGGAATGAGCTATTTAGCATTTGCCCTGGAGATGCTGGGCAATATGTTTAAGCCTCCTGTGACTACAGATTATCCCATTAAGCCTAGAACTCCGGTGGAAGGAGATAGAGGTAAGGTAGTCATCGACATTAGTAAATGTATATTTTGCGGTAGCTGTCAGCGCAATTGTCCTGCTGATGCTATTACTGTTAATCGTGCTAAAGGAACCTGGGAAATTAATCCTTTTTCCTGTGTCCAATGCAGAGGCTGTGTAGATAATTGTCCTAAAAAATGTTTGTCCATGGATCCTATGTACACTGCTCCAGCGACGGAAAAAGCTAATATTTTGGTGCAAGGGACTCCTCCGCCGATTCCTCAGCGTCCGGTAGTGGCTAAGCCTCCTGTAGCAAAACCTGCGGTAGCGGCAGAAGCTTCAGCACCAGTAGTACCTGTAAAGGCTGCTGAGCCTAAAATAGAGGCTCCTGCAGTAAAAGCTGAAACACCTGTAGCTGCTGAGGTGCCTAGCAAGGAATAGATTATGCATGAGTTACCCATTACTGAGCAAATTGTTAAGATTTGTACTCAAACTGCAGCTAAATATAATGCTACGGTTAAAACTATAGAATTAGTCGTGGGCGAGGATTCTGGCTTTATTGGTGAATCCATTCAAATGTATTTTGATGTTATTGGGAAGGGTACCGTTTGTGAAGGTGCCAAGCTACATATAACTGGAGTTAAGCCTAAGTTGAAATGCTTTGCCTGCGGAGAATATTTTGATCGTAAGCCCTTCTCCTTTACTTGTCCTGTTTGTGGCGGTGAAGGTGGACCAACAGAAATTGGTAAAGAATTTTACATAAAAAGTGTAGAGCTAGATGTTCCTGATGAGGAACAAAAAGAAGGTAGTCTTGAAGGCTATGCTGCAACAGAAGAAGCTGAGTCTAGCTCAGTCTGAAAGGAAGATATGAAAAATGCATATGCTTAAAGAAGACGTTATGCTGAATGTGCATCATCACAATGATCATATTGCGGAGCATGTTCAGGAGCATTTAGCGGAACATGGTGTTTTTGCTATTAATCTCATGGGTGCTCCCGGTGTTGGCAAAACTACTACTGTAGAAAATATTATTAAGAATCTTCATGTGCCTAGCTATGTCGTAGAAGGAGATATCGAAGGAAGTATTGACACTGAACGTTTGCATAAGCAAAATATAAGTGCAATTCAAATCAATACCTTTGGTGCCTGCCATTTGGATGCTCCTCTAATGCACAATGCTTTGCATGCCATGCCTATGCCTGAGCCGGGCATTCTTTTCATAGAAAACGTAGGCAATCTAGTTTGTCCTGCAGAGTTCTCCATTGGCGAAAACATTAAGCTATTGCAGGTGAGTGTAACCGATGGTAGCGATAAACCCTATAAATATCCCTTAGCTTTTGAAAAAGCAGATATCATTCTTTTGAATAAAGTTGATTTGCTGCCATATTTAGATTTTGATGAAAAATTCTTCATGGATGGCATCCGTCATTTGAATAAAAAGGCTCCGATATTTAAGGTTTGTGGAAAAACTGGTGAGGGCTACCAGGAGGTAGCTACTTGGCTAGAGGAGCAGGCTCAAGCTGCAAGAAAATAATGCTTAAAATAGATGATGAATTGTGGATTTATCATCTATTTTTGTTTAGGAGATAGAAAAATGCAACAGCAGATGCTAAAAATAATTGCATATGGTAGAGTGCAGGGCGTTGGCTTCAGACCAAGTGTCTGCCGCATTGCGAAGCGATTAGGCTTAGCTGGCTGGGTGCGTAACCTAGGTGGTCAGGTTGAGCTTTTAGTGCGAGGACAAGAGCGTTCTTGTCAAAGCTTTCTAGAGCAGGTAAAAGCTTTACCAGAACCAGCTGTGGTGGAGCGTTTAGAACTTAAAGCTATAACTGAGAGTGAATTTGTCGAGCTTTATGAGCAGGAAGCATTGAAACAGGAGGATAGCTTCTTTGCTGTTGCAAGCTTAGGAAAAGCCTTGAAGCCTATTGCTCCAGCAGATCTTGCTCTTTGCCCTAAATGTCAGAAAGAAATGTTAAACAAGACCAATCGCCGGCATGGTTATGCTTATATTTCCTGTGCTCAATGTGGTCCTCGTTATACAATTATGGAGCGTTTGCCCTATGATAGACAAAATACGAGCATGAAGGCTTTTGAGTTGTGTCCAGCTTGTGCGCAGGAGTATAGGGATATGCTGAACCGTAGAGGTCATGCGGAGACTATTTCCTGTAATCATTGTGGTCCTCAATTACAGGGAAAATGTAAAAGTGATAATATGACTTTTACTTCTGTAGAAGCTTTAACTAAAGCGCAAGAGCTACTTGCTGCAGGTAAGATAATTCTGGTTAAAGCTATAGGTGGCTTTAATCTTGTTTGTCGTGCTGATCTAGAAAAGGTGGTTGTTGAGCTTAGAAAATTAAAGCAACGTCCTACGAAACCTTTTGCGATTATGGTTGCTTCAGTGGAGCAGGCTAAGGTTTATTGTCAGGTTAACGCTAAGGAGGCGGAGATACTAACCTCTGCAGTTAGACCAATCGTACTCTTAAGCAAGAAGCAGGAAATAACTGCTTTGTTACCCAATAATGTTGCTGGAGGCTGTGCCGAGCTTGGTGTCTTTCTGCCTTCCATGGGATTTTATACGCAGCTATGTGCAAATAATTTGCCGTTGATTGTTACGAGCTGTAATTTCTCTGGCGCACCTATTATTTTTAAAGATGAGGATGCCGAGCAATTTTATGAGGAACAAGAGCTGGTAGCAGGTTTCTTTACCTATGATCGTGATATTTTGCGACCTGCGGACGATTCCGTAGTACGAGTTTTACATAAAGGAAAAAAGAATACTGTTCAGATTTTACGCCGTACAAAAGGCTATATGCCAGAGCCTATAACTTTGACTAACACTGATTGCTTGGCAAGTACTGAGGTTTTAGCAGTTGGTGCCCAAATGGAGCCCAGTGTTGCACTTTCCATAGGGGAGAGAATTTACCCCGCTCAGCTTCCTGGTGATATAGAAGAGGAAAAGACTGAACTGCAATGGCGCGCTACGGTTGACGATTGGCAACAGCTTTTGCAAGGGAACCCGCAGCTTATAGTGGGAGATTTGCACCCTGATTACGCTAGCACTAGACTAGGAGAAGGCTTAGCTAGAGAGCGTAAGCTTCCCTTCCTGCAAGTGCAGCACCATCACGCTCATGCTTTAGCTGTTATGGCGGAAAAACAACTAGAAGGTCCTGTTTTAGCGGTATGCTTTGATGGTACCGGCTATGGTTCTGATGGTACAGTCTGGGGCGGAGAATTTTTGCTTTGTACAGAAGACGATTTTGAGCGTGTTGATCATCTTGAAGCTATACCTATGGTAGGCGGAGATGGTTCCATGCAGCAGGCTTGGAAGAGTGCTCTGTGCTATGTTGCAAATTTAGAGAAAAAGACCACAGAAGCTCATAAAAATGATTTAGCAAGGTTAGCTTTACAATTGGACGAACGTTATCCTTTAGTAAAAGCTGCCTTGAACAATAAAATTAATACTATTTACAATTCTAGCATGGGCAGGCTTTTCGATGCAGTTGCTGCTATTTTGAAGATTGCTGACTATAATTCTCATTCTGGTCGTTGTGCCCAAGC
>JAKSOK010000181.1 GCA_024405615.1 Phascolarctobacterium sp. | reverse complement strand
GGCAGGAGACGGAGACCCATGGTAGTTTCGATAGGTTGATGGGTCGGGCCATCTTCACCCAGTGCGATGGAGTCATGAGTAAGAACGAAAATGGATTGGATTTCCATAAGAGCTGCCATACGAATGGTAGGACGCAGGAAATCTGCGAATACGAGGAAGGTACCGCCAAAGGGAACAAAGCCACCATGTAAGGACATACCATTGAGTATGGTACCCATTGCATGTTCACGTACACCAAAGTGGATGTTACGACCTGCACGTTCTTCTTTGGAGAAGTATGCTTCTTTCTTCATAACGGTCTTGTTAGAAGGACCAAGGTCAGCAGAACCACCTGCAAGTGCAGGTACCATTGCTGCCAAAGCGTTGATTACATCACCAGAAGCTGCACGAGTTGCAGTTTTTGCGTTTTCAGCAAAGATATCCATGAGTTTATCCAGGTCGATGGTCATTTCGCCTGCGATACGAGCTTTCAATTCAGCTGCAAGTTCAGGATATTCAGCTGCATATGCTTCCATTTCTTTGTTCCAAGCTTCTTCGTTAGCTGCGCAAGCAGGAAGCTTAGCATCGAAATGAGCTTTTACTTCTTCAGGAACATAGAACATTTCTTGAGTCCAACCAGCTTTTTCTTTAGCTGCTGCAAGAGCTTCAGCACCAAGAGGTTCGCCATGGCAGGAAGGACTATCTTGTTTCGGGCTACCGAAACCGATATGAGTACGAACAATGATTAAAGTAGGACGAGTTTCGTCAGCTTTAGCTTCAGCAATTGCAGCTTCCATAGCATCAATATCTTCGGAATCTGCAACACGGAGAACTTGCCAACCATATGCTTTAAAACGAGCTTCTACGTCTTCGCTGAATGCGATATCGGTAGTGCCTTCGATGGTAATCTTATTATCATCATAGAGGTAAATCAAACGACCAAGGCCGAGAGTACCTGCCAAGGAAGCAGCTTCACATGCAACGCCTTCCATTTGGTCACCATCAGAAGTGATACCAAAGGTGTAATGGTCAACTACTTTGTGACCGGGTTTGTTATATTTTGCAGCAAGCATAGCTTCAGCAATTGCAAAGCCTACGCCCATAGCAAAACCATGACCCAAAGGACCAGTGGATACATCAACGCCAGGAGTCAGACCATATTCAGGATGACCAGCAGTTCTAGAACCCCATTGACGGAAGTTTTTAAGATCTTCAATGCTTAAATCATAGCCAGCTACATGAAGCATAGCATACATAAGAGCGGAACCATGACCAGGAGAAAGGATAAAACGATCACGATTGAACCATGCAGGGTTTGCAGGATTGTAGTTCATAAAACGATCCCAGATAGTATACATAAGGGGTGCAGTACCCAGAGGGAAACCCGGATGGCCAGATTTAGCCTTTTCTACTTGGTCAACTGCCAAGAAGCGCAAAGTATTTACGCATGCTTGATCTAATTTTTGCATTGTACATTTCCTCCTACTAATCTGTAGTTAAAATTTAAACGGTATAAAACTAAATAATACACTAATATAAATTATAACACAATTAGGGTAATTGTCTACACTAAAAAACAAAGAGTTATGAATTCAGTCTATTAATAGCTTTCACCTATAAAAAATATAAACAGGTGCTAAACATATGGTCTAGCACCTGTTTTCTTATTGATTTAGTTGTACAAACTACATTATTGAGCAGCTTGTGCAGGTTGAGTAGTTTCTTCGGTTTTTGCAGTGTCTTCTGCTTTATTAGTTTCTTCAGTCTTCGCTGCATCTTCTGCCTTATTAGCTTCTTCAGCTTTAGCAGCATCCTCAGATTTCTTTGCTTCTTCTGCCTTAGCAGCCTCTTCAGCCTTTTTAGCTTCCTCTGCTTTTGCAGCTGCAGCCTTTTCAACATGTTTGTTGTGGCCATTAATAATTGCAGCAGCACCAGCGCCCACGGCAGCAATAATCAAAGCAGTATTGCGGTTACGAGCTGCTTTGTTTTTCTTCTTAGAGCTAGCTTCAGCACTAGGCACAGCAGCTACTAAGCCGCCTAAAAGACATACGACTAAACCCATTGCTACAGATTTCAAATACTTTTTCATCATGATAACTACCTCCTATAACTTTACATATACTTAAAATATAAACCTGTTTAATTTTTAGATAATGCACCAAAGATAGCCACAGTAAACTAAAAGCATTGCAAATCCACCCCAACGCTCTAATTTCTTTGTAGGAATTACAAAAATCCAGAGCGTTATGGCAGAACCAATTGCTATATACGTATCAAAGGTAAAGGCTTTTGCATAAGGTACGTCGATTACCAAAGCTGACAATCCTACTACAAACAAAATGTTGAACAAATTGGAACCTACAATGTTGCCAATAGCAATATCTACATCGCCTTTACGAGCCGCAGTTACAGATGTAAATAATTCTGGCAAGCTAGTACCAAGAGCAACTACAGTCAGACCTACAACACGATCGCTCATGCCAAAAAACTTAGCAATCTTTTCAGCAGCAGCAACAGTAATGTCAGAGCCATAAACTACAATAGCCATGCCTACAACAAGCAAGAACACAAGCTTTAAAAAGCTCTTTTCTTCCTCTTGACTCTCTTCAACTGCCTTTTCTTTCATTGCTTTTACAATGCAATAAATTACATATGCAACGAAAATAGCAGCCAAAATACAGCCGTCACTAAAATTAATGTAGCCATCTCTTCCTAAAATAAAGAACAAAACGCTTACAATAATCATAAAAGGTATTTCGGCTTTTATTGTAGAAAGCTGAACCGGCAAAGGAATTATAGAAGCTGCAACGCCAAGGATTACTAATATATTCATTATGTTAGATCCAACAACATTGCCAATGGTAATATCTGCTACGCCTTTGGATGCTGCACTAATACTAACAGCAGCCTCAGGAGCAGATGTACCCATGGCTACTATTGTTAGACCAACGATAAGTTGAGGAATACCAAACTTTTCTGCAATACCAGCAGCACCGTCTACAAACCAGTCAGCGCCATAGCTAAGCATAGCAAAACCTAGAATTAATAATGCAAACTGAGCATAAATTGATCCTAAAAATACTTCCATGAATAAATCCCCCATTAAGATTTCACAAAAACTATAGCCAAAATCATTTCTTACAATTTTGATTATATCATTGTCAGACAATTTGTCAAATTCTCTAGAATAAGGAAATTTGATTGCTTTCTGGAAGTCCGTCTAAAATACCATTATTAGCTAAGAGTTCAATAGCAGACCTACCTACGCCGCAACGTAAACGCATGTCCTCTTGAGAAATGAACGGGTTATTGATATCGCGATTGTCCGCTATATTCTTAGCTGCAACTTCACCTAGCCCGCCTAGACTTGCTAAAGGAGGCAGAAGTCCCTTTTCGGTAACCAAGAATTTAATCGGATGAGATCGATATAAATCAATCTTTTCAAACTCTAGCCCACGCTCCATCATTTCATTAGCCAATTCCAAATATGTGATTTGGCTCTTTTCTGTAGCACTTGCCTTAGTCCCAAGATTATAAAGATTTCTAATAGTATTCTTTACATATGTTAGACCTTTAGACACTGGAACGTAGTCAAAGTCCTTGGCACGAACTGTAAAATAAGCTGCATAGAAATGCTTAGGATAGTGAACCTTGCAGTATGCAATACGATAAGCCATGAGTAC
>JAKSOK010000180.1 GCA_024405615.1 Phascolarctobacterium sp. | reverse complement strand
TGAAGCACTGCTTTTATTTCCCTAAAACACTCGCTAGCACAAGCATAGTACTGCTTATTCGTAGCCATGCGATAAATATTATCCACAATAGTGTCACGCTCTGAACGCAGAACATCATCCATAGCAGTGGAGCTACTTAAAGTCAGCTTGCGGTTACCCATATCAATTTGGAAAATAACGCCAGGTTCATTACCACACAGCTTATAATATACGTCCTGAGAAAACTTTTCATATTGTCTTGTTTTCAGTTTAATAGTGAGAAAGACCATATTGCCATATTGGGTAAGCTCTTGCATTTCAGTAGCAAGCTTCTGCTCCTCTTCTGGAGTTAGCAAATCGGCTTTATCAATAACATAAACCTTATATTGCTTAGCTGCAGTTGATTCGGCAGCCTTAGCTTCAGCAAAAACGCTAGTGGTCCAACCGGTTACCAAAAGGAAGCTGAGGATAACAAATAGTAATGCACGTAGTTTACGCATCATTTTCCTCCCTCCTTTCTGCTAAAGAAGCGTGGTACAGGTCGCGTAATAAACTGGTTGTAGCGGATAACCATTCTTAAGGCGGCTATACCAACACCTAGCATACAAATAACAGAGGCAAAATAATAGGTCTCGTCAGGAGCAGGGTCATAAATTAATAGACCGGCACCGAAAATAATGGAAAAAACAGCACCTGCAATATCCAACCAGACATTTTGGTTGGACTTTTCTTTAAGCAGCTTAGCGTTATCTTTAAGACGTATAAAAGTGTAAATTGGCGTACCGATTATGGCAATGGCTAAAGCAATAACAACAAACTCTGGAGCACCTATGCAAACTACCAAAAAGGCAAAAACACCGTATACCCAACCACCTAGGGTTAAATCCCGAAGAGCTTCTAAGATTTCGGTAATAGCATTATTGTCCACCTGCTTATCGCTTTCTAGCTTGGCGTTCTGATGGGTTTCCAAGAAGCCTCTATCATCCGTATGCATAACTCTGCGGACAATTCTATCTAGTTCAAATACGTAAAGCATGCACATGAAAAAGGCTAAGCACATAGAAATGGTCAACATTTCACTAGCAGTAAAGGTAAAGGCTTCATTTAAGCCAAAGAAAATAGGAATTGCAGTTAGAATGGAAAAGAGCAAATAACGTATGGGGGAAACAGGAATTTCCGCGTACATGTTACCATTAGAGCCATTCATTACAGAATAAGCTACCCTATCACCTTTGCGCCAGGTTAAGAACCACACGGGCAGCATAGATAAAGAAGCTTTTTTCTGCAAATGAATATCTTTTTCAAAGGTTTCTGGTGCACTCTCGGAAGGATGCCCTTTATCCACGCCTTCAGCTTTGGTAAGAGTTTCCCAAAGCTGTTCTTTAATATCCTTATCAGATTCGCTCTGATAAACACTATCCTCAATATCTGCAGTGTCACCAAAGAAACCAAACATATAGCTAGGATTAAATTTCTTCATATCCTCCTTCTTATAAGGAGCAACGCGAAGACTAATCTCATCATCGAAGGTAGATGAAGCATCATAAGCAACATTGTCTATAGAACCAGAAGCATCGCAATTTATATGATAATATTGTTTCACAATATAGCTACCTTCTCGACTTTCAGTTTTACCTTCAAGATCGATTTTAGGACCATATTTATACTCGAAATTCCAGAAAGGAATATAAATGCCTTTAAAGCCTTCGATAAACTTTTCATCGTGAAATTCACTAGGAGCATACAGCTGGTGACTGACAAGCTTTTTATAGGCAGCTTTACAATCCTCCATAGTTTTAGCAAAGGGAATAATATATCGAGGACGCTTAATTCTCGCTAATTGACTCTCTAAGGTCACAAAGCTACCACAGTAGAGGCAATAGTTAACTGCATCTAGCTCTGTAGAATAAATCTCGGCGCCACAGTTAGGACAAACGAACATCGTAGCATCATATTTAGGGGTGCTATTCTGCTCGTCCTTGTACTCTTCCGCAGCAGTTTTAATTTTGAAGCTTTCTGGATCAAAGGTAGAATCGCAATGTAAGCATTTTACCCTAGCAGAGGCAATATCATACTGTAATTGACCACCACAATTTGTACATCTACTTGCCATAATTCACACACTCTCACTTAATAAATAATTTAAATATAGCTTAACATATTTTATTTCTTCCTAAAGCTCCTGTTCTCCTGCTTCAAGTTTCTTAATCCGATGATTTCTCTATTTTTTGCATTAAGTTTTTCATAATTTCCCATACTCTAAGCAAAGTTAACTAATATTAATTTCCCATATAAAAAAGCGCATACCTTAAAGATATGCGCTTTAGTTTTTATTATTTTGCGAAGAACATTTCGTTCAGGTCCAAAGGTTGAATCCATACGCCATCTTTGTAAACACGCATGTTACCAGAAGCGATTTCGTCAATCAGCATTACTTTGCCTTCAGCATCGTAGCCATATTCGAATTTGATGTCATACAGGTCTAAGCCTTTTTCTTTCATATCGTCAGCAACGATTTGAGTAATCTTTTGGGTCATTTCTTTGATATCGTCATATTGTTGTTCGGTCATAACGCCCAATACAACCAGACCATCTTTGGTAACCAGAGGATCGCCCAAAGCATCGTTTTTGAAGGTCATTTCTACATAGCCAGGCAGTTCAGCGCCTTCTTCAATGTATTGACCATAACGACGGAAGAAGCTACCAACTGCTCTATGACGGCAGATAACTTCCAGGCCTTTACCAAATACTTTAGCAGGCAGAACTTCCATGGTAACATCATCCATGTTAGCTTTTACAAAGTGAGTTCTGATGCCAGCAGCATTGATTTTGTTGAAGTAGTATTCAGTCATTTGCAGGTTGATTCTGCCAACGCCTTCTACGGACAGAGTAACTTCATTGCAGCCAGGATCGAATTTGCCATCCGGAGTTCCGGTGCAGTCATCTTTGAATTTCAGCAAATAGTTGCCATTGTCTAATTTAAATACGTTTTTGGTTTTACCAGTGTAAACTAATTCCATTATTAATTCTCCCTAACTATAAACTATAGTACGCTATCTGCTATCTTTTTCCAATTAATTCTCCCTAATTAGAAAAGCAATAGTATGCAACACACTACCAAATTATTTTATCAAAACTGAACTAAATAGTAAAGATGTTTTAAATGTATACATTATAAAATTAAAATCTATCTACTATTTTATAGCGTCCAGTTATTACCTGCTTTACCTTCAAGCAAATCGCTTTGTCACTTACTTGAACTGAAGCTTTTATTTGCTGGTGCTACCAAAACCACCCTCACGAGTAGCTTTAGCAACCTTGTCATCACCATCAACGGTTAAATAGTTGTAGAAAATACCTTGTGCAATACGTTCGCCCTTTTCCAGGAAAACAGCCTTATCACCCATATTCACAAGTGCCAACATGATATGACCTTCGTTATCAGGATTATTATAGTAATCAGCATCAATAATGCCCACATTGTTAACCAGCATTAAACGCTTCTTAACAGCCATACTGGAACGAATATGCATGCCAAGATATTCACCAGCTTGCATATAAGCTTTGATACCAGTAGGCACCAGTTGCAGCTTACCAGGTACTAAGGTAACATCTTCGGGCAGACAGAAGTCATAACCAGCGCTCAGCTCAGTTTTGCGTTCCGGCATAGGGAAATCAATGTTAGCATATTTTT
>JAKSOK010000018.1 GCA_024405615.1 Phascolarctobacterium sp. | reverse complement strand
TAGGATTATGAGCAGGAGTATTCAGGATATATAACAGGTTATCTTGTTTTTCCAGGATTTCGTCAACTTTTTCTTTCAATGCTGCACAGTTGAATTTATTATTTTCATCCAGCATTTTGTAGGTAACAAAGCCACGACCCATATCAGCAGCCAATACTTTATAAGCACCCCAGAACCAATCGGAGCACAGGCAAACATCGCCTTCATCCAAGTAGTTCCAAATAGCATGGTGAATACCACCAGTACCGCCTGCAGTAGCAACAGCAGCACAGTAAGCATCAGGACGAGATTGACCGAAAGCAGCTACCAAAACGGTATCCAGATAATCAGCTAAGCCAGAAATAGGAGCATAAGCAACGATTTCATCAGTCTTTAATTGACGGTAAACCTTTTCAACAGTAGGAAGGCAAACCAGCTTTTCTTCTTCATCCAAAATAGCCCCAATGGTAGCATTAGTTACATTTTCTTTACCAATTTCAGCAGCACGTTCAACAGCAGCAGCATTTGCACCAAAGATTTTATCTTTAGCAACCTTGCCCTTAGCATGTTTTGCAGCAACACTCATAGTCATAATTAAATTTCCCCTTTCAAATTTAACATTTATACATAGAATTCATGACATAGTCATATATGATACTAGTATATTAGTACACTTTATCCTGCATAGGTCAATAAGGCCTACACAAGTATACAAATATACATAAAGATAGGCCCACTTTTCAGTAGGCCTATTTAAGGTTTTAAAATTACATGTTTTTAGCTACTACTCTGCAAACATCGCCAACAGTTACGATGCTTTCCAAGTCTTCGTCAGGAATAGCAATGCCAAATTCAGATTCAATGGTCATTACAGAACCAACAAGGTCAACAGAATCAGCACCCAAATCTTTAATCAGTTGAGTATCCATATTAATGTTAGGATTTTTCAAGGACATTTGCATAATAATCAGGCTCTTGATTTTTTCAAAGATTTGTTGTTCGGTCATTTTATTCACCTCATAATTAATTTGTTTAAAGTAAATACTACTATTGATATTCTACTATAAATTATAGCATTAGGCAATTGATTTATAACGATATTGCCGTACAAATTAACTTAAATATCTATTACAGTAGCCCCGCTGCCACCTGCCTCAAGTGCAGCCTCCTCTAGCTTACGCACAAAGCGATTGGCTTCTAAATAAGCAGTTAGACCTGCACGTAAAGCACCAGTACCTTTGCCATGAATAATACGTAGCTGATGAATGCCAGCAATTAAAGCATCATCAATAGCTTTATCAACCACAGGAATGGCTTCATCCATTGTCATGCCACGTACATCAATCTCCTGTTTTGCGCTACCAGATTTAGAGACAAACATCTGATGCGCATAGTTAGCAGCTGCATTTTTGCTAAAGCCTTTACGTTTTTTGCTGCTATTGGGTTCGCTATCAACAGGTTGTGCTTTGGTAAGAATGCATTTCTTCATCGGTACAGTCATCTTCAAGATGCCACATTGTACAACAACATCATTACCCTTAATTTCAGCTACAACGCCATCCTTACCCAAAGAGGTAACAAATATACTTTGTCCCTTCTTGGCATTTTGAGGAGTTAAAGGTGCACCTTCTGGAATAGGAGTATCCTCAGCAAAGCTCTTATTCAGCTTCTTACGTGCTTCTTCAGCGGCCTCTTGCACGCGTTTAGCATCTAAATCAGCCTTCATATTGCGCAATTCTTTTAAAACAGCTTCAGTTTCTCTACGACTACGTCTGTACAAATCATCAGCCTGCTCCCTAGCCTTACGCAGCATTTCGTTCTTTTTCTTTTCGAACTCAGCCTTTTGGTAAGCCAGTACATTGCGTAGTTGTTCACTTTCGCGACGCAGCTGCTCTATTTCATTACTGCTAGATTCATAACGACGACGCTCTGTATCCAATTCCTGGATAACATTTTCCATATGTACATGCTCAACATTCAAAAGCTCGCCAGCATTTTTAATGATATCCTCTGCTAAACCAAGTCTTCTACTAATATTAAAGGCATTACTGCTACCAGGAACGCCCATTAGCAAGCGATAAGTTGGTCTTAGAGATTCTACATCAAATTCAACACTAGCATTTTCCATGCCTTCATGACTATAAGCAAAGGTTTTAAGCTCACTATAGTGAGTTGTTACCATGGTCAAAACATTATTGTCAAGTAGATGCTCTAGCATAGACATAGCCAAAGCAGCACCTTCATTAGGGTCGGTACCAGCACAAATTTCATCTATAAGCACCAAATCCCCTGCTTTTACTTCATTGATAATACTAATCAAATTCGTCATGTGAGCAGAGAAGGTACTCAGACTTTGCTCAATACTTTGCTCGTCACCAATATCCGCATAAATTGCTCTAAATACTGGCAGTTTAGCACTCACAGCAGGAATAAACATACCTACTTGAGCCATTAAAGCAAAAATACCTACGGCTTTAAGAGCTACAGTTTTACCACCAGTATTGGGACCGGTAATTAAAAGCATCGAAAAATTGCCACCTAGTTGAACGTCTAAAGGCACAACAGTATCTTTATTCAACAAAGGATGACGACCTTGCGTAATCTCCACACGACCATTCACTAACAGTTCAGGACGAACTGCGTGTTGCTCTTGCGCCAAATAAGCTCTAGCTGCAATGCAATCCAAATCTGTCATGATATCTAAAGAGCCTAATAACGCTGGTGCTTCATTGCCTACATTTTGTGTTAACTGACGCAAAATGCGTTCTATTTCCTCTTTTTCTTCCACCAAATAACGCTTAATATCATTGTTAAGATTCAAAACAGCCATTGGTTCTATAAAAAGAGTGGCACCAGTACTAGACTGGTCATGAACTACACCAGGAAAGTTCATTTTGTATTCCTGCTTAACAGGAATTACATAACGATCTCCACGCATAGTTACAAGAGCATCCTGGAAATATTTTTGATTATTAGGATCGTGTAAAAGACTATCCAACTTTTCTTTTACACGATTTTTAGCAATTTGAATAGCATTGCGTAAGCCGTGTAGCTTAGGAGAAGCAGTATCCTTAATTTCGCCATGCTCATCAATTACACTATCAATTTGCTTTTCTAAACGAGTAAAAATCTGCAGATTATTACCATATTCTGCTAAAGCCGGAGCTAATTCCGTATTTTCAGCTAGAAAAGCCTTCATGGAACGAATCGCAGCAGCCGTTGACTGAATCTGTTGCAGTTCAAGAGGTTCCAAAATACTACCCAGCTCTGCTCTTTTTAATTCTGCAGTAATGTTAAATACACCACCAAAAGGAAAACGTTTAGCTGCATCTAAAATGCCTTTAGCTTCTGCAGTTTCCTCTTGCAGCTTATTTACTTTTTTAAAATCACTTTCAATTTGCTGAGACAAAACCGCAGCCTTACCTAAAGCTGTACCTGCTTTATCAGCCAGCATATTTTTAACTTTATCAAATTCTAAGGTTTTTATAGCATATCTTGCCATGTGAAAATATACCTCCCAAAGAACAAAATTTGAACAATCATTACATTATCATATATTCTATAATAGCTATAAAACTACATTACACCTCTAAAATAGTGGCCTCTAGTAGTTCCCGGTAAATTCTCCGGTACTTCCATTGCCCCACCAAGTACCTGCTTATATAAAGCTACTAATTCAGCAGTTTTTTCAGCATCATAGTTACGTGCATCAATACGTAGACTAGCAACGCCCATAGCTTGCATATCCTGAACATTAGCAACTAAACTCAAATCATGAGCATTGAGAATATGCATTTTGCAGTACTGATCCGTAACAACAGGGAATTGCGCTTCTTTACGGTCACCTAAGAAAAGCTTATCGCCACAACGGAACTTACATGCACCTTTATGCAAATCACCTAAGAAGCTGCCACCCACACAGTATTCAGAAACCATCATTTCCAAACGACCTTGAATAATGCACTCTAAAGGCATAGGACTTACCTTAACAAGTTGCTCCACTTGACTCATGGTCAATTCTGCAGAAATATTACCTTGTAAAGCACCATTTTCCTTCCAGAACTTCAGGCTTTGGTTATTGAAAATATTTAAGGACATATCAGCAACCACAGGTAATTCATGCTTTTGAGCTAAAAGCCATAAACCATTATTACTAATATAGATGTAATCTGGCGCTAATTCCTTCCACATAGCAAAAAGCTTGTCAAAGTACACCAGTTGCGCTTCTTTAATGATACGAGGAGTTGCAAAGGCCAATTCTCTTCCTGCACGTTTAACCAACTTAGCTACAGAAACATAATCCTCGTTTCTTAAATTAGTCATAGGTTCATGGGTAAAGCAATCTCCACCAAAGAGAATACGTTCAGCACCAGCAGCTAAGGCTGCTTGTACCTTTTGCACTGTATCGCAGTGAACAGTAAGCACACTACCCTCGCCTTTAGCTTTACTAGCTTTAGCTACATCGTCAGCAATTATATCTTCTAAATTGTTGTCTTCGTAGCCAGCAATAGTACGCACAGGACCAAAAGCTTCTAATCTTGCTTTATCCAAAGCTTCACAGGCCATACGACGCGCTTCATTCATTTCACTCATGGGAACCATAACATTTTCATCATGAACAAAACTCAGACTACGAAGTACATATTCCGTAGTTCCCATACGATCTAATTGTTTACGCACACCTGCATCATCTAAAGGACGTTTGCGAGCTTCTTCTACAATAAAATTAGTTTCACCATAACCAAAATTACCCTCATCATCTGTGAGCATAATAGTCATAGGTTCTCCATTACGAGCAGTTACAACAGCATCTACAGGAATTCTCTTCTTGCTTTCCGGGCCAAAGAACTTACCTGCATAAGCCATTAAACCTGCATCCAAGGTACGGAATACTCTATCGTTAAAACGTACACCGTTAGGAACATCAATGGTAACCTGTTGACCAGGCATTGCAACCTCTACACTTTTGCCATTTAAAAGCATTTCTGTTACGGTTGTACCAACGCGACCGCCAACTGTTACCCAAAACTCCAGACCATCCCCTACATGGAGTTCTTTATCCAGCTTTACCATAGCTTTATTGTGTAGCTTATCAATTTTAGTAACTCTACCAATCAGTACACCACGGTTATTGGGACGTCTGTCGCTCATCATCTCACGACCAGGACGATTAACCATATAGGCAGTGGTAAAGTCGCGATTGAAGATTTGCTCAATATTTGCTAAATCTTCCTCAGGAACATTATAATTACCAGCCTTGTAGCTATCGATAGCTCTACGATAAGCATCAACTACAACTGCAACATATTCCGGACGCTTCATGCGGCCTTCAATTTTATAGGAAACAACGCCTGCTTCAATTAGCTGAGGCAGTACGCTTAAGGTGTTCATATCTTTAGGACTCAAAAGATATTGACCTGCATCCTTGCCTGCTAACATTTCCTTCCCTTCAGCATTTAACAGCTTATAGGGTAAACGACAGGGTTGTGCACAACGGCCACGGTTACCACTACGACCGCCAATCAAGCTACTCATGAGACATTGTCCAGAATAGCATACACAAAGAGCACCATGAATAAAGGCTTCTATCTCAGTTCCACGAGAGCAAGCAGCCTTAATCTCTTTAAGACTTAACTCTCTTGCCACAACAGAACGTTCCATGCCGGCTTTAATAGCAAAATCCACACCACCACTGTTAGTGATACTCATTTGCGTACTAGCGTGCAATGGTAAATCAGGAACAATCTTCTTCGCTAAACGAATAACACCCAAATCCTGAACGATAATACCATCAACACCAACATTATGCAAAAAAATTAAATATTTTGCTAGAGTCAGCATTTCCGTATCATCAACTAAAGTATTAACAGTAATATAGATACGAACTCTATGCATATGAGCAAAGAAAACAGCCTTAGCCATTTCTTCCTCATCAAAATTACTAGCATAAGCACGAGCACCAAAAGCCTTTCCGCCCATATATACTGCATCAGCACCAGCGTTAACAGCTGCTTCTAAGGCTTCCCAACTTCCTGCAGGAGCCAAAAGCTCTATATTTTGCATATTTCCTCCTTAACGCTCTGTAGCTGCTGCCAAAAGACGTGCATAACGCTTTTTCAGCTCTACATAATCACCAGCAATATCTAAAGCAGTCCAAATAGCAGCTTTATCCTTATCTATAATATGCTTATTTTCAGCTAAAGCCTTGAGCTTTTTATCTACTAGAGCTGCAACCTCTAGTACATCCTGCTCATCAGCTTCTGTCTGAAGCATATAAGTATCATTATTAATCTTAACAGAAATAGTTTTCTTTTCCATAACTACCTCTTAGAGAAATTATATCAATCAGCAATAATAGTAAAATTAATACTTTGGTTAACAAACATTTCCCAAGGACGTTTATATTCCATAGTAACATTATAGGTACCTTCACTACCAACAGCAAACATGATGATTTCTGTGCCAGGAGTACCAACGCGAGTATCATCAGCTGCAGGCATCATGAAGGAACTACCTACCTTGACAATCCTGCCTTTGTTCTTATCAGAAGGCTTCAAATTCCAGCTATAGCCAGTGGACGGATTGGCGTCCAGCTTCATAGCAAAAACATTTCCCGCCTTCATATGCAAAATCTTGCCATCTACATTTTTGGTTAAACGAGCAATTTGAAGTAATCTACCAGCTTCACCTATTCTGATGAAAGGTAATATAGCCTTATAGGGAACATAATCTTCATAATCCTCATTTTTATTATTTCGTTTATAAATACCTTGTTCCCCAAATAAAATATCTGGATTTTTTCCAAAAACTTCCTTAATTTTATCAGAGTTCACGAAGAAATCGTTTAAACCAAATTCTCTACCGCTAGTTAAATCTACATTAACAGCATCATATATGGTTTTGCCATCATAACTAGCTCTAAGTAAAATACTTACTACACTTGGTCTATTCAGAGAAACAGTGTAATCCACCTCACCTTTATTGCCAAAGCGTTTCAGCATTTCCGCAGCTTTAGTATTGATGATGCTATTAGCCATTTTCTCAAAATCAACTTCCAAATTACCATCTATATAAGGTAAAGTTAAAGTTGCTGCACCAATGCTAGAATTTCTAGTGAGCACAGTAGTTTGTTGATCTGCAAAAGCAGAAGCGGAAATTAGTAAACAAAAGCAAGTGCTTAATAATATTTTCCCTAAACTTTTCATTTTGCACCAACCTTATAAGAACACCTTAAATTACAATGTTTTTATATATTCGATAGCTTTAGCCATACGAGCTAAGGTTCTTTCTTTGCCTAGTAAAACCATTACATCAAACATACCAGGACTAACTGTACGTCCAGTTAAAGCCAAGCGTGTAGGATGAATTACCTTACCCAAAGCTAAACCATTATCTTCGGAGATTTTATTATAGATAGCTTCAGTGCTTTCCAAATCAAACACTTCGTCAGCCTCTAAAGCTGCCATACATTTTTCTAAAAGCTCAATAGCTTCTGGCTTAAAGTGCTTTGCTACACCTTTTTCATCATAAGCTTCAACATCTTTGAAGAAATAGGTAGAAGCATCAACAACCTCTTGCAAGGTTTTTACACGTACGCGTACAGTATCAATAAGCTTTGCAAAATATTCCTCGTTAGCATCCAGCCAAGCTTCATCCACTAAACCAGCTTCAACAAAGAAAGGCTTAACTTCAGGAAGAATAGCGTCTAAAGGCAACTCAGACAAATATTGACCATTCATCCAAGTCAATTTTTTAGTATCATAAATAGCAGCCTTCTTGGACATTTGCTCCAATTCAAACAGCTTAACAGTTTCTTCTAAAGTAAATACTTCGCGTTCATCCCCAGGACCCCAACCTAACAAAGTCAAATAGTTGACAATAGCAGGAGCTACATAGCCTTGACTACGGAATTCTTCTACAGAGGTTGCTCCATGGCGTTTACTCAGCTTAGAACGATCAGGTGCCAAAATCATGGACATATGGCCGAATTTGGGAGGTTCCCAACCTAATGCTTCATAAATCAGCAGTTGCTTAGGAGTATTGGATAAATGCTCCTCGGCACGCAGAACATGGCTCATTTGCATCAGATGGTCATCTACGACAACGGCAAAGTTATATGTAGGAATACCATTGGATTTCATAATTACGAAATCATCATATTGATCCATGCTGAAGGTTACATCTCCATGAATTAAATCATGGACAGTAATGCTGCCTTCTTGAGGAATTTTTACACGTACGGAAGGCTTTTCACCAGCTGCAATACGTGCTCTTGCCTCTTCTAAAGGAATCTCTCTGCAGGTTCTAGCATAACGGAAGGGTTGTTTAGCCAAACGTTGCTTTTCTCTTTCTGCTTCAAGTTCTTCTGGAGTGCAGAAGCAATAGTAAGCTTTGCCTTCCTCGAGTAATTGATCACAATACTTTTTATATAAGTCCAAACGCTCAGATTGATAGTAAGGACCATAATTGCCACCCACCTCAGGACCTTCATCCCAGGTTAAACCTAACCATTTCAGGCTAGTCAAGATTTGGCTTACGGAATCTTCCTTTAAACGTGCAATATCTGTGTCTTCGATACGAAGAATCAGCTTGCCACCCATTTTATGAGCGAACAGCCAGTTAAACAAAGCAGTGCGTGCACCACCAATATGTAAATAGCCAGTGGGGCTAGGTGCAAATCTTACACGAACTTCAGACATTTAGTGTTCCTTCTTTCTTATTTCTTCTTATCCTTAGGAGCTTGTCTACGATTAGAGCCAGTCTTAGGTGCATGACGTTTATCAGCTACACTATTGCGACCACGGGTAATCTTTCTCTTAGCAGGAGCAGGTGTTTTTACGCGACGAGCCAGCTTCTCACCTTCAAGATTTTGACGCTCTAATTCAATTTTCAACTTAATTTCAATATTGCGCAACCATTTTACTTCATCAGCAGTATACAAGGTTACCGCAATACCATCATTCCCTGCGCGACCAGTACGACCAATACGATGTACGTACCAATCTACATCATGAGGAATATCGTAGTTTATAACATGAGTTACGCCTTCGACATCTAGCCCACGAGCAGCCAAGTCACTGGCAACCAGAATTTGGATACGAGCATCACGGAAGGACTTCATAACAGTTTTACGTTTAGCAGGAGACATTTCCCCATGGAGAACGTCCACATTATAGCCCTGCATGCCCAACCAATCACCTAATTCCTTAGTGCGTTCCTTGCTCATGCAGAAAACAATCATCAGGTAAGGATTATAGCGATCAATAAGATTTGCTACAGCCTTTTGTTTAAAATCATCAGTAGTTTTAATGGCAATTTGTTGAATTTTATCAACAGTTGCTGCATCAGGATTAATATCGATAAGTGCACAATTCTTGGTCAGTTTTCTACCTAGTTTGCGTACTTCTTCATCCAAAGTTGCAGAGCACAGCATAGTTTGATGCTCTGGATTGGTCATGGAAATCAAGTCTAAAGCTTCATCCATAAAGCCTTGCTTCAACATTTCATCCACTTCATCCAAAACTAAATATTTAACGCCACCTAAATCAGTATTACCTTTTCTGATATGGTCCAGCAGACGGCCCGGAGTGCCAATTAAAACATGACTCTTACCATCCAGTTTAGTCTTTTGTTCTTCATAATCTCGACCGCCGGTCACAGCTAGCACTTTAATAGGACTATCATTACCTAAAACCTTCTTCATCTCAACAGCAATTTGTTGAGCCAACTCGCGAGCAGGAGCAATTACCAAAGCTTGTACGAAAGGTTTAGCAGGATCAACCTTCTCTGCTAAAGGAACCAGAAATGCTAGGGTTTTACCAGTACCAGTTTGAGCACGGGCAATAACATCCTTACCTGCAAACAAAGCAGGAATAGCCTGTTCTTGTACGGGCATAGGTTTTTTAATTCCCATCTTAGTCAGATTTTCTATAGTTGTGGCGCACACCTTTAAATTAGCAAAAGCATTCGTCATAATGTACCTCTTTCTTGTCAAAAATATTAAATCTTAAAATTACACACTAAATCATTTTATTATAACATAAATTCCTAATTATAGCAATTTTATTTGCTTTCGTTACTGCTTCCAGTCCTCAGTTCTATACTATAAGAATGCCTGTCCCTGAGCTTTAATATTCATACCACGCATGCGTGCCGAAAATAAAAAAGTAACTGATTTGTACTTCCCCATGAAAACCTAAACCTCTGGAGATTGGTACATTTATCAGTTACTTGTATATTTTATTCTTCCGCTCCTATTACTAGCATCATAACATAACCCTGATACTCCACAAATAAGATATCACAAATGACAAAAGTGTAGAATGCCCTCAAAGCCTTTTCTAAATCTGGCATAAACTCATAAATAGCATCCATATCCATCTTATAGACAGCAGTTGGTAGTTTAAGATACCAGTTCATGGTAAAGAAAAAAGATTTAACTTTATCTTCTAGTTCCGTTTGTGATTTTTCCTATTCTTCAATAAGCATTCGTGCTTTTTACAATCCATTCTACTAGATTTCTAGAATTACTTTTCGTAAACGTATAAAAACTACATTTTCTTTTTGTTATTCCTCTAGAAATGCAACTTTACCTGTTTCAATATCATAAATCGCACCAGTAACAAAAAGATCTTCTTCACTTTCTATCTCTTGAATTTCTAAGCTTGCTTCAATCTCTTTAACGCAATACTCAACATTAAGCTCTGCCGCCCTATGAGGATTTTTTTCATCTCCGATAGCAAGGCGAATTTTATCAGTTATGAATTTAATATAGCCTTCTGGATCATGATTAATTGCTGCATCCACCGCACCACAATGAGTATGTCCTAACACTAAAATTAGTGGTGCCCCTAAGTGCCCTGCTGCATATTCGATGCTGCCAAGCTGATGCTCATCTATAACATTACCTGCAATACGTATTACAAATAATTCGCCAATTCCCGCCATAAAAATATTCTCAGGAATTACTCTAGAGTCTGAACAAGTTATAATTATAGCATAAGGTTTCTGTCCATTAATATAGGTATCTTGGCGCTTCTCCAGAGAAATATCCCCTGCATTAGTTTTCGCTACCAGGTAGCTTTTATTACCATCTTTAAGCTTGGTTAAAGCTGTTTTATGTGATAAACGCATATGTTGATGCATTTCTAGTCTCCTTTTTGTCACTTTTTACTAAATTCTTAATACCCTATAAACGTGTGTCCAAACTATACTTACATACTATTTTAGCACAAATGAAAGCATTCTACCACCTTTAGCAATTTTTAAACACCATTCCTCAGATACAGTAATGGTATTCTATCTGCTAAACCTTCTTTTGCTAGATTTTTTGTTCTATGCTATAATTATATAAGCAAAGCTTATTTTTTTTAAATCAATACTTCATTTACAAAGGAGTACAATTTGAATATATGGAACGAAAATTAACTATTAAAGAAATTTTAATGGTAGCTAGCCTTCTTTTTGGCATGTTCTTTGGTGCTGGCAACCTCATATTTCCTATACATATGGGCCAAGAAGCTGGAGCTAATATTTTGCCAGCTTTCATCGGTTTTATCATTACAGGCGCAGGTTTGCCTTTGTTATCTGTGATAGCTTTTGGTCGTAGCCGTAGTGAAAGTGTTTATGAATTAGCGTCTCCTATCGGTAAGCACTATGCTATCCTTTTCACCTGCGCTATGTACTTAGCTCTTGGGCCTTTAGTTTGCATTCCACGTTGCGCTACAGTTTCCTATACCGTTGGTTTAGAACCATTACTTGGTCACAATCCTCTTGCCCTAGGTTTTTTTTCCGCCATTTTTTTCTCCTTAGTACTTTTCTTCACTCTACGGCCAGGACGTATTCTAGATTGGATTGGTAAATATCTCAATCCCCTATTCCTGATCTTTTTTTGTTCCCTGCTATTTATAGCTCTGTTGCAACCATTAGGTGAAGTCAATAAAATTCTTCCCTCGCAAGCCTACGCACAAGGTGCTTTTTTTAAAGGCTTCATTGAAGGCTATAACACTCTAGATGCTTTAGCAGGTTTAGCGTTTGGCGTAGTTGTTATTAATACCATCAAAGGTATGGGAGTAAACAAGCCCGATGCTATTGCCACCGCAACTTTTAAGGCAGGTGTCCTAGCTTGCATACTAATGGCTGTAATCTATGGCGGCGCCTGCACAGTTGGGGCTCAAAGTCGTGGTTATTTTGAAATTAGTCCTAATGGTGGCATTGCCCTTGCTTCAATTTGCTGGTACTATCTTGGCAGAGCAGGTCAAATCTTTTTAGCACTTATCGTAACTTTAGCCTGCCTTAAAACATCCATCGGTCTGACAACAAGTATCGGTGAAACCTTTGACTCCATGTTTACCCATAAACAGCATTATCGTACCTGGGCTATAGGCTTCTGCCTTCTCTCCTTTATTATTTCCAACGTGGGTCTTAGCCTTATCATCAAATTGGCAATTCCTGCCCTTATGTTCCTCTATCCTTTAGGCATGACGTTGATAATTTTAGCCATTATTGGTAATGCTTTTGACCATGACCGTAAAGTATATGTTGCTGTAACCCTCTTTACTCTTCCTGTAGCCTTCTTAGACCTACTATCTGCTGTTGGCGTCAAAATATCTTTAGCTACTAACTTGCCCCTTTTCGATGTCGGTCTCGGTTGGCTCGTTCCTTCTCTTTTGGGACTCATAGTTGGTCTGCTTTGGTACAAAACCTCAAAATAATTTAAACTTTCTGCGGAATGAAGTAAAAAAAATTATTAATTTCAGCACGCTTCCGCGGGATGCAGTAACGAAATTACTGAATTTCAGCACACTTCCACAAGATTCGATAGCAAAAATAACAAATTATAAATTTTAATTGTTTAAATATTTATTTTATATTACAATATAAATATAATTAAATTTATTTAAGGAGAATTGTCCATGCTAGTTAATGATATTTTCGCAAAGCATCCTTCCGACAAAACAGCAATAATATATAAGGACCAAGCTATAAGCTATGGTGAACTACGTCAAAAGATTACCGCATGTGCAAGCTACTTACAACAACAAGGTGTAAAGAAAGGCGACCGTGTTGGTCTCTTTACTAAAAACTCCCCTTATTTTATGATTGCATACTTTGCAACGGTAAAATTAGGTGCAATTATTGTTCCCTTCAACTTCCAGCTTATCGCTCCTGAAGTTGCTTACATTGTAAAAGATACAGGCATGAAGCTTCTTTTAGTGCAACAACCTATGGACTTAAGCAAAGATCTAGCTGAAATGGGTGTTGAAAATATGCCTAAGCAAATCGTTTTAACTGATATTCCTTTAGATAACCAACCTGAGCCCACTCTGCCTGAAATCGATATTCACGATCCTGCTGCCATCATTTACACCAGTGGTACTACTGGTCGTCCCAAAGGTGCAACCTTAAGCCAATCTAATATTGTTTGCAATACTCGCGACGTCATTGGCCCTATCGATTTTGTGGAAAGCGATATTTCTCTGTGCGTTCTTCCCATGTATCACTGCTTCGGTTGGATTGTTTCTGTTTGCTGCAATCTGCGTATTGGGGCAACCATTGTTATTCAAGATGGCTTTAACCTGACTGACACCTTGAACCTTATTGAAAAGCACCACATCAATACTATGAGCGGCGTACCCACCATGTACCAACTCTTTGAAAAGAGCGTTGAGGCTGATAAACTCAAACATTTCCGTTATTTCATCAGTGGTGGCGCAGCTATGTCCCACATTCTGCATAAAAATTTTGCTATTAAATTTGGACAAAACGTTCAAGAAGGCTACGGTCTTTCAGAGGCAACTCCAGTTACTACGGTTAACCCTCACGAAAGAACTAAGCAAGCTTCTATTGGTCTTACTCTCCCCAATGTTACTGTAGAAATTCAAGATCCTGAAGGTCATGAGCTTAAGGTTGGCGAAGTTGGTGAAATCTGCGTTAAGGGTCCCAATGTTATGCTTGGCTACTGGAATCGTCCCGAAGATACCGCTCATACTCTCCGCAACGGCTGGCTCCATACAGAAGACCTAGCTTATCGTGATGATGAAGGTTATATTTTTATCGTTGACCGTTTGAAAGACATGATTATTTCCAGCGGCGAAAATGTTTATCCCCGTGAAGTTGAAGAAGCACTCATGAAGCATGAAGCTGTACGTGAAGCTGCTGTTATCGGTATTCCTGATAAACTACGCGGTCAAAGTATTTCTGCTTTTATTGTATTAGAGCCCAATGCAGAAGTTGACAAAAAAGTATTGCGCAAATATCTTTTAGCTAATTTAGCTGCCTACAAGGTTCCTAAAGAATTCGTTTTCTGCGAACAACTTCCTCGTAATAACACTGGCAAAATCTTAAAGACTGTTTTACGTGAGCAAGCTTTAAACAACATGGTTAATCGTCATAGATAATTTCATCAATAAAAGCAATATTGATTTCTTCATAATAAGAAACAAAAAGTGCATATTCAACACCTTAGGTAGTGTTGGATATGCACTATTTTTATGCTTTATTCTTAAAGTCGAATTGCAATAATCCTAAAACTAAATTAGTTTTTGCAGGTAATGCTGGTACGGAAGCGTTTGAAATTTTGCAGATAACCCTTCTTCGCATAGGGAGCGTTCAGAGTTACAGTAAATTTCTTATCATTATGGAAGAAAACGATAATGGAATTTTTAACTTTAGCTTGAGAGCCACTGCTCTCAGTAAAACCTTCCATAAAATAACCGTAATGATCAGGGTTAATCTTAATAGTATATTCGCTATAAATTTCAAAGCCGTTCTTTCTGTATTCGTCTTTGATGCCATCTTTTAATTTATGCAATACCTTTTTATCAGTAGCTGCATCACCTTGACCAGGTTCCGCATCTACAGCAACAACCTTATAATAGCCACCCTTTTTATCCTCAGCAGCGACAACAACATTCTCGCCTGTTTCGTCAGCATAGTCAAAGCCTTCAGGTAATTGCACACTAATTTTATAATCATTGTCTTGGAAAATTTTAGAACTTGTTTCTACCGGTTCAACCTTAGCAGCATAGCAAGAAGCAGTTACAGATAAAGCCAAAGCAGCAGTCAACATAAATTTCTTAAACATATTGTTCACTCCTTTTGAGAATTATTACTAAAATAATTATATCATAAAAACCGTTTATTTAAAACTATTTTTCAAAAAGTTTACAGTTTAATAATACTAGCTACAGCCTCTGCGGCTATACCCTCGCCTCTACCAGTAAAGCCAAGTTTTTCTGTAGTAGTAGCCTTAACATTTACTCTGTCTATTTCAACTTGCAAAACCTTGGCAACATTAGTACGCATAGTCTGAATGTGAGGCGCCATTTTAGGAGCTTGAGCAATAATAGTAACATCCACGTTATTGACCTTCCAACCATCTTTAGCTAAAAGCTCTACTACATGCTCAGTCAACTTCATGCTATCTGCACCAGCAAAGCGAGCATCTGTATCTGGAAAATGTTTGCCGATATCCCCCATTGCTGCGGCACCCAGTAATGCATCCATCATAGCATGTAAAGCCACATCCGCATCACTATGTCCAAGCAAACCTTTCTCATAGGGAATCTCTACACCACAAATGATGCACTTTCTTCCCTCAACTAATTTATGTACATCAAAACCACTACCAATTCTAAAATCCATTTTCTACTCCTCTGTATGTTATTTTAAAGCCTCAGGTCCAAAACTTTCCGGTAATAATTTCTCCAAGGTCATTTCCTTATAATCGTCCACAGCTTTAGCAATAATAACCTTCATCTTTTGAGGATCACAGAACTCTCTCATAACCTGACGACATACACCACAAGGTGCGCAATATTCTTTAATAGTATAATTAGGTCCGCCAACAATAGCTATAGCTACTATTTCCCGCTCCCCTTCCTGTACTGCATGAAAAATGGCATTTCTTTCTGCACAAATACCACAGGGATAAGATGCATTTTCTACATTGACTCCTAAATAAATTTTGCCTGAAGCCATAAGTACAGCTGCAGAAACATTAAAATTAGAATACGGAGCATAGGAATTTTTCTGATTCTCTATAGCAAGCTTAATTAAATTAGCTCTATCGAATGTTTCACGTTCATCTTTAGTTAAACTCATGACAGTTACCTCCTAAGGAAAACCTTCATTAAGCTTTATTATAACATATTTTGACAAATTAGTATGTTTTTATTATGTCTTTAGGAAAGAAAAAGGCTCTGGTTCAAAACCAGAGCCCTATATTTTCTTATTATTTGCTTTCTTTTTGTTTAGCCAACATGCTGGTACGGATGTGCAGCTCACGCAGTTGTTTTTCATCAACATCGTTAGGAGCTTGAGTCATCAGGTCGCTAGCAGATTGAGTCTTGGGGAATGCAATTACGTCGCGGATAGAATCGCATTTTGCCATGATCATGATTAGACGGTCCAGACCAAATGCTAAGCCACCGTGAGGAGGAGCACCGTATTCGAATGCGTTCATCATGAAGCCAAATTTTTCAACAGCTTGTTCGTCAGTGAGACCGATAGCTTTGAAGATAGCTTTTTGTACATCACGACGATGGATACGGATAGAGCCGCCACCGATTTCGGTGCCATTAAGAACCATATCGTAAGCTTTTGCGTATACTTTGGAAGGATCGGTTTCCAGTAACGGCAAATCTTCGTCGCGAGGAGAAGTGAACGGATGGTGCATTGCAACATAGCGTTTTTCTTCTTCGTCGTATTCGAACATGGGGAAATCAACAACCCACAGGAATTCCAAAGCATCAGGATCGATGAGGTTCAGACGTTTAGCCATTTCGATACGCAGTGCGCCC
>JAKSOK010000179.1 GCA_024405615.1 Phascolarctobacterium sp. | reverse complement strand
GCTGCTATCGAAGAATATCAGGCAGTTAAGGAGCGTAGCGAGTTCCTGCAAAAGCAATATGATGACCTGACAACTGCTAAAAACGATTTGGAAGCCATCATTAAAGATATTAATTCTGGTATGGGTAAACGCTTTAAGGAAGCCTTTGCACAGATTAACGTACATTTTGCTAAATGCTATACCAAGCTTTTTGGTGGCGGTACAGCCCTCTTAAAGCTTAATGATGACGATATTCTTAACGCAGGTATCGAAATTGAAGCTCAGCCTCCTGGCAAGAAGCTGCAAAGTCTGTACCTGTTATCCGGTGGCGAACGTGCGCTGACAGTTATTGCTTTACTGTTTGCGTTACTGAGCTATCAACCATCACCCTTCTGCATTCTTGACGAAATTGATGCGCCTTTGGATGATGCGAATATTCTACGTTTCTCAGATTTCCTGCGTGAATATACAGGAAAAACACAATTTATCGTAATTACTCACCGTAAAGGTACCATGGAATCTGCGGACATCATGTACGGCGTAACCATGGAGGAAAGCGGTGTATCTAAATTATTGTCGGTTAAAATAAATGCGAAGGAGTAATGGTTATGGGATTTTTTGAAAGGTTAAAGGAAGGTCTGAGTAAAACCAGACGTAATTTTACCGATAGAATTCAAGAGCTTGTTGGCATGTCCACCAAAATCGACGAGGACTTCTTGGAAGAGCTGGAAATGATTCTGCTCACTGCCGATGTAGGTGTCCAAACTACTGATAAGCTGATTGAGGCAGTACGTAAGGCTGCTAAGACCAAAGAAATCAAAAGCACAGAAGAGGTTATTCCTTTCCTGAAAAAATATATGGCAGAAATGCTGAAGGATAGCGGTCAACGTACTCGTATTGGCGCTAAACCTACTGTTATCTTAGTTGTAGGCGTTAATGGCGTAGGTAAGACTACTACCATTGGTAAGCTGGCTAACTATTTCACCCTGTTCAAATACAAGGTTGTCCTGGCAGCTGCTGATACCTTCCGCGCTGCAGCAAGTGCACAGCTGAAGATTTGGGGCGAACGCGCTGGCGTTGATGTTATTGCTCATCACGAGGGCGCAGATCCTGCTGCTGTTGTATTTGATGGCGTTAAAGCTGCCATTGCTCGTAAAGCAGACATTCTCTTCATTGATACTGCTGGTCGTCTGCACAATAAAGCTAACCTGATGAACGAGCTGGAGAAGATTCACCGTATTATCAAACGTGAGATTCCTGAAGCTCCTCACGAAACTTTCCTGGTACTGGATGCTACCACTGGCCAAAACGCTATTAACCAAGCTAAGGTGTTCCTAGAAACTGCCAAAGTTACTGGCGTTGTTCTGACTAAATTGGATGGAACTGCTAAGGGCGGTGTAGTTGTAGCTATTAAAGAAGAGCTGGGCTTACCTGTTAAATGGATTGGTATTGGCGAAGGAATCATGGATTTCCGTCCCTTTGAGCCTGAAAAATTCGTGGATGCTTTGTTCTCCACTGATGACAAGTAAAAATACTTGACAAAATTTTATATTTGTAAAGGAAAAGTGCTTGACAACCTCTCTTTGTTCTGTTATACTATGCAAGTCGGATTTAAAGAGAGGTTGAATTATGTCTGCAGAAGAGATTTTTGAGCAAAGAATGCGGTTAAGTAGACTGTTTAGCTTATACGGCGGTCTCTTAACAGAGAAGCAGCAACAATGCTTAAGCTTCTACTTCGATGATGACCTTTCCTTAAGCGAAATTGCCGATGAGCTGGGTGTTTCTCGTCAAGCGGTCTACGATTTACTGAAAAGAGTAGAACAAACCCTAGAGAAATATGAAAGCCGTTTAGGGCTGCTAGCAAAGAAGGAAGAACAAGAAGCCAAGCTCCAACAGGTCATGGAAATGCTGAGCAACAGTAGAATGACCAATAAAAAGCTTGTGCTCGGTCTTCTGGAAGATATTGTAAATAACAATTAATCGATAGACGTAAATTGAGGTACAAAGATGGCATTTGAAAGCTTATCTGAAAGATTACAGAATGCATTAAAGATGTTCCGCGGCAAGGGAACTCTGACAGAAGAAGATCTGAAGGAGCCCATGCGTGAGGTCCGCAAAGCTTTGTTAGAGGCCGACGTAAACTTCAAGGTTGTAAAAGACTTTGTAGCTACCGTTAAGGAACGTGCATTAGGTCAAGAGATTGGCGAGCAATTAAGTGCTCAACAACAAATCATTAAAATCGTTAATGAAGAGCTGGTTAATCTGTTAGGTGGTAACTTAACAAAGATTACCGTAGCTCCTAAGCCACCCACAATCATCATGCTGGTTGGTTTACAGGGCGCAGGTAAAACTACTACCGCAGGTAAATTAGCTGCTTATTATAAAAAGAAACATAAGAAACCTATCATGGTTGCGGGCGATATTTACCGTCCTGCAGCTATCACCCAATTGCAAGTGCTTGGTGAACAATTAGATGTTCCTGTATTTGCTATGGGCGATAAGGTTTCTCCTGTTGAAATTGCTCAAAAGGCTTTGGAAAAAGCTCACTCCCTGGCTTGCGACACCATCATCATCGATACCGCAGGTCGCTTGCACATCAACGAAGAGCTGATGAACGAGCTGAAAAACATTAAGGGAACTGTTAATCCTCACGAGGTTCTGCTGGTTGTCGACGCAATGACCGGTCAGGACGCAGTAACTGTAGCGGAAAGCTTCAATGAACAACTGGGCATTGACGGCTTAATCGTTACTAAGCTGGATGGCGATGCTCGTGGTGGTGCAGTACTTTCTGTTAAGGCTGTAACTGGCAAGCCCGTAAAGATGATTGGTATGGGCGAAAAGCTGGAGGCATTGGAGGAATTCCATCCCGACCGTATGGCTTCCCGTATTCTGGGCATGGGCGATATTCTGACTCTGGTAGAAAAGATTCAATCTACCACAGATTTAGCCAAAGCTCTGGAAATGGAAAAGAAGCTCAAGAAGGATGAATTCACTCTGGAGCAGTTCCTGGAGCAAATGCAACAGGTTAAAAAATTAGGGTCCCTGGACACAATCCTGGGCTTGATTCCTGGCATGGGCGGTATTAGCCAAAAGCTGAAGGAAGCTAACGTCGATGAAAAAGAATTCGACCGTGTAGAAGCTATTATCCGTTCCATGACACCCTATGAAAGAAGAAACCCTGAAAAAATCAACGGTAGCCGTCGTAAACGTATTGCTTTAGGCTGTGGCATGAAGGTTCAAGACGTTAACAAGCTGCTGAAGAACTTCGATGAATCTAAAAAGATGATGAAGCGTATGCAGGGTATGGCTAAGTTTGCTTCTAAAGGTGGCTTTAAGCTTCCCTTTATGCATTAATAAAAAATAAAACTAATTCATCTGATAATTATGTTAAGGAGGTGAAATTCAGATGGCAGTTAAAATCCGTTTAAAACGTATGGGCGCTAAAAAAGCTCCTTTCTATCGTATTGTTGTTGCAGACGCTCGTTCTCCTCGTGATGGTCGTTTCATCGAATCCATTGGTTACTATGATTCCACTACTCAACCCGCAGTAGTTAAAATCGACGAAGAGAAAGCAGTAGCATGGATGAGCAATGGTGCACAACCTACCGACACCGTTAAATCTCTGTTCAGCAAAAATGGTATCATGAAAAAATTTGCTGATGCTAAAGCAGCAAAATAATTAAGTGAGGCGTGATCTACATGAAAGAATTGGTAGAAGTAATGGCCAAGTCTCTTGT
>JAKSOK010000178.1 GCA_024405615.1 Phascolarctobacterium sp. | reverse complement strand
AATACAAAAACAGTCTGGCGAACCAGACTGTTTTTGTATTTCTTAAGCTTATGCTTATTTCAGTTCCCAGGTATGAACATCATCTAAGCTGCCTTCCCAGTAATCGTGAATGCCACCTACCAGGTTCTTAGTTTGTACAATGAAGTGCTCTTGACCATACAGGATAATGTTGGGTTGATTATCTCTCATGTATTTTTGGATATCTTTGTAGACAGCCTTACGAGCTTCAAAGCTGGTAGCAGAAGCACCCTTAGCAAACATCTCGGTCAGCTTAGGATCATTAACATGACCGAAGTTGTTAGAGGAGCCGGGAATGTAGTAGGCTGCATAATCAGGATCGGTAGGTTGGCTCAAACCCATCAGTAACAGTTCAAAATTACCTTTACGGCAATTAGACATCAGAGAGGGGAAATCCATCTTTTGTTGTTTAACCTTCAGGCCGATAGCTTTCAGGTTTTGTTGAATAATATCAGCAGATTGTTCGCGCAGAATGTTACCGGTAGGCACTTGCAGAGTTAATTCTCTGGAGGTGTCGAAGCCGGATTCCTTCAGCTCTTTCTTAGCTGCTTCAACATCAAAGGGAATGGGTTTCAATTCTTTATCAAACACAGGAGAATCCATAGTATATAAGCTAGGAATTACAGAAGCATAGCCTTTGTAAAGGTCGTCAACGATTTGTTTCTTGTTGATTGCCATAGCCAAAGCGCGACGGAATTTAGTGTTAAACTCAGGCTTAGAGTAGTTGACCTCCATGAATTGAGTAGCAGGAGCAGGAACGTGTTTAACCACCAGATTAGGCTCCTTCTTCAGCATATCGATATCCTTAACAGGAACGGTACCAACAGCACCGCCGGTAATCATATGGATTTTACCAGCCTTCAGGTCGGTAACCATATTAGTGCCGTTTTGAATCTTGATAAAGATTCTCTTAGTTTTGGGAGCACCCAAATAGAAGTTTTCGTTAGCTACTAATTCAATGTTGTTGCCGGCAACCATCTTAACAAATTTATAGGGGCCGCTGGTAACGGTAGGATTGGTAGCGATTTCAGATTGAGACAGTTTAGCAGGATCCAGCTTTTCAAAAACATGCTTGGGCAGAATGGGAACATCAAAGCCCATTAAAGCTTTAACATAGTTGATATCCAAAGGAGTTTTGGTCTTAAATTCTACAGTGGTAGCATCTTTAGCAACCAAGCCGGGAATTGCAGTATTACCAGCTTCCAGTTTGCCATTGCCATTCAAGCCAGGCAGGAATTTAATGAAACGGCCTCTAGCATTCTCGTTTTTGGGATTAGCAATCAGATTGAAGGTAAAAATAACATCATCGGCAGTAATGGGCTTACCATCAGTCCATTTTGCTTTAGGATTCAGTTTAATAGTAAAGGTTTGATTGTCCTTAGTTTCAAAGCTTTGAGCCAGATGAGAAGAAAATTGGTAAGCTTTAGGCTGACCCAGCAAAGTTTCATACATATATCTGGACAAGAATTTACCACTTGCATCGGGTGTCATTAAAGGATTCAAGCTTACCGGAGCATTGGTCAAGCCAATAATCAGAGTATCCTTAGCTTCTGCTTTCTTTTCGGGAGCAGCCTTTTTGTCACCGCCACCACAACCGGCCATAACCATTGCACCGAAGGTTAAAGCTAAGCCAGCAACTAATAATTTTTTCTTACCTAAATTAGATAACCAAGACATAATACATCCTCCTCATAGCAGCTAAAAGCTGCAATTAAAATAAAATATATAAAAAAATAATAAACCTTATTTAGAAGCCTTAACGATACTTTGGAACTTAATCGCTCCATTAATCATCATCTTCAAGCCATTAGCAAAGCCGGCTTCGTCTATAATGTAATGACTATTATGGGCACTGCGTCTTTCTGCAGGATTTTCAACACCAAAACCGATATGGTAGAAGCAGCCGGGAACCTCTTTCAGATAATAAGCAAAGTCTTCGCCACCCATTCTAGGCTTACAAATGACTACGCTGTTTTCCCCTAAAACCTCTTTAGCGGTTTCAATTACAGCTTCGGTATATTCAGGAGTATTATACAAAGCATCATAACCGTATTGATAATTTACCTCGGCTTTTACACCATAAATGCTAGCAATCCCTTGAGCAACCTCGTTGATTTTAGCCTTAATATGCTCACGCACTTCATTTTCATAGGTACGGACAGTTGCGGAAATCTTGCATTCATCCGGAATAATGTTATGAGAAGTGCCACCTTGGAACACGGTTACCGTTAATACTGCCGCTTGATGTGCAAAAACTGTATTAGGAATAATATGATATAAGGAATTTACAATTTGAGCGCCTGCCGGCAATGGATTAAAGGCATCCTCGGGTCTAGCGCCATGACCACCTTTACCGACAATACGAATATCTACTCTATCAGAATTAGCCATATAATAACCGGGACAAAGTTCGATAGTTCCTATCGTTCCCATGGAAGCATTATGTTGGCCGATTATAGCGTCTACACCTTGCAGCACACCTTTTGCAACCAGTTCTTGGGCACCTCCAGGAGGATCCTCTTCCGCAGCTTGGAAAATAAACACGAACTTACCCTCTAGTTCCTCAACCCTTTCGGCCATAATATGAACTACGCCCATCAGCATAGCCGTATGAGTATCATGTCCACAAGCATGCATGATGCCCTCTTTTTGAGATTTGAATTCAACCTCGGTAAGTTCCGGCATTCTCAGAGCGTCAATATCAGCTCTCAAAGCAATGGTAGGTCCTGGTTTGCCGGTATCCAATCTAACTACAACACCGGTCTCCGCTAAACGCTCCATAGTGATGCCGGGAACATTCTTCAAGTTTTCAATAATATACTCCGTAGTAGAAAACTCCTCGAAAGAAGGTTCAGGATTCCGGTGCATATGTCTACGCCACGCACTAACCTTAGGCAGTATTTTTTCAATATCCCCCTCAAATTTGCAACTCATTAAAACCACACTTCCTTGTTATTTGAATTTTATCCCTGGAAATTTTAATAAAAAAGACTCCGAAATCCTTAGATCCGGAGTCAAAGTTTTCATTAAAGCTTCCGCTTCTCTGTCCTTTTGCCTGAGAGATAAGACGATAACCATCCGTACACCTTCGGCGCCCACTTAAGGGACTCTCCAGAGTTGTTTAGTAACACAAAACACGTTTATTATAACACATTTTAGCTTTAATTCAATAGTTTAACTTATGTATACATAACTCATTCGAATTTTAGTTTAATTGTTTTAAATTTGAGAACTTCTTTACTAATATCTTCAGCTGCTAAAATACCACTGACAACAGCAGCGCCATTAGCGCCGGTTTCTAGTACTGCCTCATAGTTAGAGCTGTTAATTCCTCCAATTCCAACCATAGGTATAGTCACTACTTTTCTTATAGTTCTAAGTTTATCCAAGCCTAAAGTTCCTACATTATGCTTTGTGACAGAACCAAAAACAGCCCCACAGCCCAAATAATCTGCGCCATCCGCTACAGCCTGTAGGGCTTCCTCCGGATTATGAGCCGAAACCCCTATGACATAATTCTCTCCCAGCAATCTACGAGCCTCAGCACAAGGAAAATCTGACTGCCCTACATGAACGCCGGCTGCTCCTACTGCCATAGCCACATCCAGCCGATCATTAATAATTAAAGGCACCTTGTAGCTATCACATAACTGTTTAAGCTCCGTGGCCTTCTGAAACATTTCCCTGCCTTCAGCCTGCTTGGCT
>JAKSOK010000177.1 GCA_024405615.1 Phascolarctobacterium sp. | reverse complement strand
TGCAGTAGCTTCTAGTCTCGAAATATATAAGAAATGAACTATTAATATACAAGAAGATTTGAAAAAAGTAGTAGGAGGTATAATCTTATGAAAAAGAAAATTGCAAGCTTAGCACTTTCCCTTATTTTTTCCATGAATGCAGCAGTTCCTGTTTTTGCTGCTAATGGCGCTACTCTACCGGCTGCAGAGAAAGTTGCAGCAATGGAAAAGATGCTCTATGGCACAAACCAATCTGGTAGCTTAATGCAACGCATGGATAGCTTAGAAGATGACGTATATGGTACTGTTACCACCAATGGCGTTTTAGAACGTATCAACAATATGTATGATTATTTAGATGGTGATGATAAATCTGAAGCATCTTTCAATACTCGTTTAAATGTTGTGGAATGGAAATTCCAGGAAAGCATGAGCAACGAGCCTGCAAAGACACGTATTGAAAAATTAGAAAAATTTGTTAGCGGAAGCACTGTTGGCGGCTCTTTATCCGACCGTTTGGACGAATTGACCAAACTGGCTTCTTACCAAAATGGAAGCATTCCTGTAAGCAACGTTTCTTTGCCCAAAGATAGTGTTATAAAGATTGAATTTATGGAAACCTTGACCACTAAACAAAGCCGTATGGGTGATTCTGTGAACTTTAAAGCCGCTGATAATTTGTATGTTAATGATGTATTAGTATTACCTAAGGGAGCTAGAGGTACTGGTGTGATTAAAAAGGTTTCTCAGCCTGGTATCTTTGGCAAAGATGGTAAGATAGATATTGAATTTACTAGCATTTCTTCTATTGATGGTACCCAAATTCCGGTAACTGTTGGTGAACTTTCTAAGCAACAGGTTAAAACTGCAGCTGGCGCGGGTGCTGCTACTATTGGTGGTTTAGTTATTCTTGGACCTGTGGGTTTAGTTGGCGGTGCTTTCGTTAAAGGTGCGGGTGTAACAATTCCTGCTGGTAGCTTTACCTTTGTACAAACTGCAAGTGATGTGGAGATTCAAGGCGTTGTAGCTCAAGAGTAAATTACATAATCAAAATTTAGTTAATTTATGCATAAAATTTCAAATATTTGCCTTAAATTTACGAAAAGCTCACTTTTTTAGTGAGCTTTTCCTTTTTTTATGGTATAATGTTTAATGGATTAGTGTATAACTTTACTATAGTAATTTTTTGGCTAGTAATGAATCCTGCAGAATCTGTTAGTAGGGATATATAGAGAAAAATCCTAACAAAGGAGAATAATAATGAAAAAAATACTACTTTCAACAACTATCGCAGTTTCTTTGTGCATGCCGGTGTATGCAGAACAATTTACTGCTGATACAAAACATGCTGCCGATTTTCCTGTTTTTGGTAACGAAAATCAAACTCTAGCTAATATGGGGTTGGAAAATAGTTTAATAAATAGTACTACTGAACTTAAAATAAAGCGTAATAAGGAAAGTGAAAACTATAAATTAGCTAATCAAAGTGATAATGAAATAGATTTAGAAACAGGACGTGTAAAGCGCGATTGGGCTAAAAAGAATTTATCGGAATCTGATAGTGACTATGTCCCTGAAATTCCTAAAATTACAGAAAAAAATCACAAAAAAGTAGATACTACAAAACTACCTGTGCAACTAACAGGTGATCATATTGAGCTTGAAAATGAGTCAGGAGATTTTGTTGCTACAGGTAAGGTTAGAATTAGCCAAGGTGCTGAGACACTGTTAACAAGTTATGCTTTTGGAAATATGAAATCCGGAGATGTTTATCTCTTAGAGGGAGGTACTGTTTTAGAACCTGGTAATCGCACGGAGGCAAAATGGGTTCATTATAATTATAATAATAAGACTGGTGAACTTAAAGAAATTAAAGGAAGAGGCAATAAAGACCTGTTTAAAGCTCCGCATGCATTGATTATGCCAGATAAAATTTTGGCTGATCAAGGAGGCTTTTCTACTAGATGTACAGCACAAAAACATACTCCGTGTATGCATATTGAGGCTAAAACCTTGGAATTTTATCCTCAGGAAAAAATGGTAGCTCATAATGTTAAGTGCTTTATCAAGGGAAAACATATTTATTCTCGTAAGCTATGGATTAATGAGTTCGATGGAGAAAGAAAATCAATTATTACTCCGCGTATCGGATGGGATGGCAAGGACAATGGATGGTTCTTTAAGGTAGAATACGAGAATAACTTAACTGCTAAAGATAAGATTAAAGCAGATATTTATCAGTACTCTCGTTCTGGTTATAAACCTCAATACAAATATCAACATTACGAAAAGAATTGGGACTTTTCCTATATGAATTCTTGGGAAGAAGATAGTGATAATTGGTACCATAAAGAGAATGATTTTAAATTAAGTTATAAGCCACATCATCTCATAAAAGGAATACCATTAACGATTTCCGGTGATTTTGAATATGGTCTCTGGAGCCAATGGAATGCTAGAGAAAATAAAACCAAAATTTTAAAGAGAAACGGTTTGAATGTGGGAACTAAAAGCTGGCATCGTGAATACAAATACTATATAAATCACGATCCTATTAAGATTTTTGGGCCTGATACCACGTTGCATTTAACCTATGGCCGCAAATGGGTTCATGAAAGTGCCAGTGGTGAGAACCGTATAACTAATATGTATTACCAAACATTACGTCAAAAATTGGGACGTAATATTAATTTGTGGATATCTAATTTGCGGGAAAAAAAGAAAGATTCAATGTTTGACTTAGGCCAACCAGATATGGAGCGTGAGTTCCGTATAGGAATGCAGTATAAAGCTGGAGCCAATGATACTTTGAGTGTTGTTAATCGTTACGATTATGGTAAAAATAAACAATATGAAACTATTTATACATGGTACCATCGTTTTTGCTGCTGGGCTTTGCAATTAAGCTATGAAAAGAATTGGCATGCTTATGAATATGGGAAAAAGGATTCTCATGACGTAAAGGTACAGTTCTTCTTCTATAATTGGTAAAATGAAAATCTGAGAAAATCGTGTGAATATTGACTCTGAAGCTTTATGCTTTCAGGATATAAGCTTAGATAGATAAAAGCTAACTATTTGTGCCTAAGGAGGCATGTTTGATTAATATGAATAAAATTATTATAGAGCGTTTTGAAGACCATTTAGCAGTTGCTAAATCGGTTATGGAAAGCGATTTGCTGGAAAAATTAGATATAGTGGCAGAGGTTGTAAAGACTGCTTTGGCTAAGGGTAACAAAGTGCTTTTCTGCGGTAATGGTGGTAGTGCAGCGGATAGCCAACATTTGGCGGCTGAGTTCGTAGGTCGCTTTCAAAAGGAGCGCAAAGGGTTGCCTGCTATGGCTTTGACTGTTGATACTTCTATTTTGACGGCTGTAGGCAATGACTATGGTTATGATAAGGTGTTTGTTCGTCAAGTTGAAGCATTGGCTCGTCCTGGAGACGTGCTGATTGGCATTTCTACTAGCGGAAACAGTGGTAACGTTGTAGAAGCTATTGAACTGGCTAAATCCATGGGCGTTTATTGTGTAGGCATGACTGCTCAAGGTGGTGGCAAAATGGCGACTTTGTGCGACCAATGTTTAGCAGTGCCGGTTAAAGTTACGGCTCGGGCACAAGAGATGCACATTCTTATGGGACATATTCTTTGCGAATTGGTGGATGAAGCATGAAAGAATTAAGTATGACTAATTTTTTAGTCGAGAAGGTAAAACAATTACGTATTGCTGTTATTGGTGATGTGATGCTGGACCGCTATTTTCATGGTGAGGTAAAGC
>JAKSOK010000176.1 GCA_024405615.1 Phascolarctobacterium sp. | reverse complement strand
GTAGGTGCTGCTGGTTCCGGTACTGAAGCAAATGCTCGTCAAATTATGGAAGCTTATGGCATCAAATATTCCGATTGCAAAGTTCAATATCTTTCCTTCGGTGAAGCTGCTTCTGCTCTGAAAGATGGTAACGTTGATGCTGGTTTCGTAACCGCTGGTTATCCGACTTCTGCAATTCAAGATATTGCAACCCAACATGAAGTTGTTCTTGTTCCTGTAGAAGCTGACAAAGCTGATGCTTTGATTAAAAAATATCCGTTCTATACTAAACTGAACATTCCTGCTAACACCTATAACAAACAAGCTGCTGATGTTCCTGCTGTTGCAGTAAAATGCATGCTCGCAGTAACTGATAAGATGGACGCTGATACTGGTTATGCAGTAACCAAGGCTCTCTATGGCAACCTAGATCGTATGAAAGCTGCTCATAAAGTTGCTGGTTCCGCAATTACCAAAGCTACCGGTAAAGACGGTATGTCCATTAATCTCAACGCTGGCGCAGAAAAATTCTTCAACGAAAAATAATCTAAAGTTTTTTAAGGAATTTAAATATGCCTAATCTAAAGGACCGGAAGTCAGAGTTGACTGGCTCCCGGTCTTTTTTCAGAAAAATAATTTTCCCTTTTATATTTTCATTTTTGTGCATTTTAGGTTGGTACGCTAATGGCTTGCTTTTATTTATCGAACCTGAAAATAATATTAATCCAATCGTTGAAAATGTAAAGATAGGGGATACATATCGTTTAAGCTTTACACATAGTGTGGAATTAACCACTTGGGATGAATTTTTTAGGGTTAATGGTCCCCACGATATGACTATGACTCATACTGAGTTTTCATCCTTTGGTTGGGGGTTTCCGTATTTAAGTACGGATGGTAATTTTTCTACAACCAAGGACGGTAGATTTAGATTAGATATGAACCGTCCATATCCTAAAGTTCCTCTTCGGATAAGTGAACAAGCAATGCAAAAGATAATTTTTAAAGATAAAGCATTTGATCTTGTTGCTTTGTATGGTCAGGGATCTGCTGTAACAATATACGCTTTAAAACGATATGAATATTGGTTTACTAAATTTTGAATATTTCTCATGGGGAGGAGCTGATAACGATGTCTGATCCGAAGGTTCAAGAACTTTCTGCAGAAGAGGTCCTGCAAAAGTTTGACAAGGAATCGAACAAACGTGAAATGTCTGGCACCTGGAACTATATCATCTCTGGTATTTGTATCTTATTTGCTGCCTTTCAAATTTATACCGCAACCTTTGGTGTTCTTGATGCTATGTTGCAAAGAGCAACACATTTGGGTTTTGGCTTTTTACTTATTTTTTTGTTGTATCCAACTCGTCAATCCTGGTCTAAAAGAAGTATGCATCCCTTAGATGTTGTTTTTGCATTTCTTGGTTTTGCTTCTGTAGCTTATATTTTGTATTTTTATCAAGATTTAGTTCTTAGAGCTGGTATGAATACAGAATTAGACTTTTATGTGGCTCTCGTAGGTGTTGCTCTGATTTTTGAAGCAGCACGTCGTGTAGTTGGTTGGCCTATGATTTGCGTAGCTTTATTTTTTATTTGCTATGCTTTTTGTGGTCCTTATGTTCCTGGTATCCTTGCGCATAGAGGTGTAGGTTTAGAAGAACTTGTAGACCATTTATTCTATACTACTGAAGGTATTTTTGGTACTCCGATGGGCGTATCTTCAACCTTTATTTATCTCTTCATTTTATTTGGTTCTTACTTAGAAGCAACTGGTTTGGGCAAATTCTTTATCGATATTGCTAACGCAATTGCTGGTTGGGCTGCAGGTGGTCCTGCAAAAGTGGCAGTACTTTCTTCTGGTCTTATGGGTACTGTTTCTGGCTCTTCTGTAGGTAATGTAGCAGGTACTGGTGCTTTTACAATTCCTATGATGAAGAAACTAGGCTATCGTCCTGCATTTGCTGGTGCAGTTGAAGCAGCAGCTTCTACAGGTGGTCAGTTGATGCCTCCTGTAATGGGTGCAGCAGCATTCTTGATGGCTGAATTTGTTGGTGTTCCTTACTTTGATGTAGTTAAAGCTGCTGTTATTCCTGCAATGCTTTACTATATTGGTGTTTGGCTTGGTGTACACTATGAAGCAAAGAAATTTGGCTTAAAAGGTACTCCTCGTGAAGAATTACCGAAGTTTGGTCCTTTGTTTATGGAAAAAGGCCATTTAGCAATTCCTTTGGCTGTAATTGTTTACTTATTAGTTAGTGGTTACACTCCTATGCGTGCTGCTCTTGCTGCAATCGCGCTTTCCATCATTTGTGCTTGCATGAGAAAATCTACACGAATTAGTTTTAAGCAAATTGTTCAAGGCTTAATTGATGGTTCTAAAGGTGTTCTTGGAGTACTTATCGCATGTGCAACTGCAGGTATTATCATCGGCGTAGTAACTAAGACCGGTGTAGGCTTAAAGATTGCTACTGCTCTCTTAGACCTTGCTGGTGGTCAATTATTGCCGGCAATGTTCTTTACTATGATTACTAGCTTGATTCTTGGTATGGGTGTTCCTACAACTGCGAACTATGTAATCACTTCTACTATTGCTGCTCCTGCTTTGGTACAAATGAATGTTCCTGTTCTTGCTGCTCATATGTTTGCTTTCTACTTTGGTATTGTAGCCGACGTAACTCCTCCTGTTGCGCTCGCTGCTTATGCTGGGGCGGGTATTGCTGGTTCCAATCCTATGAAAACAGGCGTTATTGCTGCAAAACTTGCTATTGCAGCGTTCATCGTACCGTACATCTTTGTTCTTGCTCCAGAGCTGTTAATGGTTAACGCTACACCATTTGCAATTCTTTATGCTGGTGCTACAGCAATCATTGGTATGTGGGGCGTTTCCATCTCCATGATTGGTTTCTGTCAAAATCTCTTGAATATGGTACAAAGAATTATATTCTTTGTTGGTGGTATTTGCATGATTATTCCTGGTGCGATGACAGATGCAGCTGGTCTTGCTCTCTTAATTGCAGCTTTTATGTGGCAACGCATGAATAAAGTTAAAGGCGCAATTAAACAAGAGGATTGATGATCCTTAAACTAATTCATTAAAACAAATAAGAGCTGTGATTTTGTTAAAAGTCATGGCTCTTATTTTAATTTATAAGAAGTAAATTTTAGGCTTTCATTTATGTTGTGTAAGAGTTTACGAAAAATATCTGCAAATCAGCAGGAGATTTATCATTATTCACGAAATTAGTAAAATAGAAAGTACTCTCAGTAAGTTTGAAAATTATACGCACCCCATTGTCCCTTAAGTTTCAAACACATATTATAGAGAGTGTGAGAGGAGAAGAATTATGGATTTCGAAATGAATATGCAGGACTACAAGGAAGCCTTTGTTAAAGCTGGCTATGATGTTAGAGGCACCAAAAACTTCATCGCAATCCAAAACGCTTTCGGTAATTGCTTGTATGTTAACAGTTTAAATGTTAGTTATTGGAAGCCTGCGACCTTTGTGAAGCTTGTTATGGATGCTTATGTAGATGGCATTGAGACTGGTGATGATGTAAACATCAAAAAAATTAACGAAGTAAATCACAGAATGTCTGGCTTGAAAATTACCTTTAACACTAATGCTGAAGAGCCTATTTATTGGTTTGAAAAAACCATTCCAGTGTCTGTATTCGGTATTTTGGATAAGGAGCAAGGTGGTGCTCTTTTAGTAGAGACTGTTAAGGATTTGCTAGCTGCAGCTTCTGAAAGCGTAGCTCACTTAAACGGCACCTATGTAGATGATTCTGCTGTACCTGCTTATAG
>JAKSOK010000175.1 GCA_024405615.1 Phascolarctobacterium sp. | reverse complement strand
CGCTTCATCTGTACCCTAAAAAAAGTTGCTACAGAGCAGGAAGCCCAAGATTTTATCAAAGCCATCAAAAAAGAATATTGGGATGCAACCCATAACTGTTCTGCATATATCGTCAACGATTTAGCGCAACGTTCTAGCGATGACGGAGAACCCTCTGGTACAGCAGGCATTCCCATGCTGGAGGTGCTTCGCAAAAACAATCTCGAGGGTACAGCAGCCGTAGTAACCCGCTATTTTGGAGGTATAAAGCTTGGCGCAGGCGGTTTAGTCCGTGCTTATAGCGGCAGTGTAGCTGGAGCTCTCAAAGAATGTGGTCTAGCTGAAAAAATTCTCATGAGTTATTTTAGCTTTACCTATGATGTTAATAGTGTGGGAAAAATTCTTAATCTCCTCTATCAGCAAACCATGTTCACTATTTTTGATGTTGAATATGGTCTTAGAGCAAAAATTATCCTTCAGATGCAGGATAAACAAAAGGCAGATGCTGAAGCTTGGCTTACCGAAGCTTTAAACAAAAAGATAGAATTAGAGTTGGAGTTTAGCGAATATGCTGAGGTTCCTGTAGAATAGCTGCAAACTCTAAATAAAATGCAAATAATTTTTAAAAAACTATTGCAAAACAAATAGTTTTGTGCTATTATGTCTGCGAAATGAAAAACAGGGCAATATTCACATGAAGTTGTACCATATATTATGTCATTTCACTACGATAATTTAAGACATTGTCAAATATTCGCTTGGATCCCCTTTGACCGAGACGAGGACGCAAAACTGCTTTACTATGCGCATTCCGTGTCGGGGTGCGCATTTTTTATTGTCCGTCCCAGTCAAAGTCCAAAGCGTTTAATAAAATAGTTATTAAATTCATCAAAATACTTTTACTCGAAAGGAAGACAAAAGACATGAAATTAGTTCATACTGTTGTTGAATTACGTGAAGAAGTTGCTCAAGCTAAAGCTAAAGGCTTGACCATCGGTTTAGTTCCCACCATGGGTGCTCTTCATGAAGGCCATGGTTCCTTAATCAAGGCTGCCAACATGGAAAATGATTTCGTAATCGTCAGCGTATTCGTTAACCCGACTCAATTCGGTCCTAATGAGGATTTAGACGCTTATCCTCGTACTCTTGAAGCCGATTGCAAAATGGCTGAAGAAATGGGCGCTAATGTTGTATTCGCACCCTCTCCCAAGGAAATGTATCCCTCTGAGGATGATACCTGGGTAGAAGTTACCGGTGACATCACCAAAGTTCTGTGCGGCCGTACTCGTCCCATTCACTTCCGTGGCGTAACCACTGTAGTATCTAAATTGTTCAACCTGGCTCAACCTGACCGTGCTTACTTTGGTCAAAAGGACGCACAACAAGTGGAAGTTTTAAAACGCATGGTTAAGGATCTGTTCTTCCCCCTGCAAATGCGCATCATGCCTATCATCCGTGAAAAAGACGGTCTGGCAAAGAGCTCTCGTAACACCTACCTGAGCGCTGAAGAACGTACTGCAGCTCTGGTATTAAGCCGCAGCCTGAAAGCTGCTAAGGCTGCTTACGATGCAGGTGAACGCAATACCGCTAAAATTATCAACGACGTAACCGAAATGATCAAAGCAGAACCTATGAGCAACATCGACTATGTAGAAATTTATGCAGTTCCTGGTCTGTTACCTGTTGGTGAAACCTTAACTGGCAGCAATCTGCTGGCTTTAGCAGTTAAATTCGGTACCACTCGTTTAATCGACAACGTTGTTTTAGAAGAAAAATAAGAACAACAACGTTTGCTAAAATTCTCAATAAAAACTCATTAACTACTGTATTTTGGAGGGATATTTACAATGTTATTCAATATGTTTCATGGTAAAATTCATCGCGCAACTGTAACTCAAGCTAACCTGAACTACATGGGCAGCATTACTATCGATCAAGATCTGTTGGATGCTTCTGGTATTCTCCCCGGTGAACGTGTACAAATCGTAGATAACAACAACGGTTCTCGCATTGAAACCTATACCATTCCTGGCGAACGTGGTAGCGGTGTTATCTGCCTCAACGGTGCAGCAGCTCGTTGCGTACATGTTGGCGATATCGTAATCATCATGGGTTACGCACTGATGACAGAAGAAGAAGCTAAAACCTTCGTTCCCAAAGTTATCATGCTAGATGAAAACAACAAAATCATGGGCGACCATGGTCCCGAAAAAGAAGCCGAAATCGGCTAATCCCCTTAACTAACAAAAAAATAATAAAAAATATTTAGAGAACAGCGTGACTTCTTAGAAAGCATGCATGGAGGAAAAATAATATGAGCACTCAAAACAACGGCGTTTTGGCGCAAATCGGTAAAATCAGTGGATTTCTGTCCCAACACATCGCAGAATTAATCATCATTACTTCTGTAATCGCATTCTATTCTCCCAAAGAATTCCTGTGGATTCCCCCTTACACCGCAATGCTACTGGGTACGGCAATGTTTGGCATGGGCCTGACTATCAAACGTGAGGACTTCCAAATAGTATTCTCTCGACCCAAGGAAGTATTCTCCGGTTGTCTTATGCAATACACAGTTATGCCCCTTGTAGCATACTTCTTGGCTGTTGTCATGAATTTGGATAAGGATATTGCCTTAGGTGTTATTCTGGTAGGCTGCTGCCCTGGCGGTACCTCCAGTAACGTTATTGCCTATATCGCTAAAGGCGACGTTCCTCTGTCCGTAGGCATGACCATCGCTTCTACCCTGGTTGCTCCTATTGCAACTCCTTTCCTGGTATATTTACTGGCAGGTGCTTGGGTCGAAGTAAGCTTTATGGCTATGGTAATGTCCGTTGTTAAAGTTGTACTTGTACCTGTATTGGCAGGTATTGCTATTAACAGCATGTTCCCTGAAGTCGTAAAGAAATTAGTTAATATCATGCCGGCTATTTCCGTTATTGCTATCGTGCTGATTGTTGACGGCATCGTAGCAGCAAATGCAGCAAAAATCATGGGCTGCGCTCTGGTTGTTATGGCAGCAGTTGTTCTCCATAACGGTTTAGGTATTATCATCGGTCAAATGCTGGCAAAGGCTATGAAAGTTTCTTACGATAAACAAACCTCTATCGCTATTGAAGTTGGTACTCAAAACAGTGGCTTAGGTCTGGTTCTGGCAACTGCAAACTTTGCAGCTAACCCCTTAGCAACTCTTCCCGGTGCTATCTTTAGTGTTTGGAATCTAATTGCAGGTTCCCTCTACGCTAGCTTCAGAATCAAGGGCAGAAAAGAAGAATAAAATACAAAGAGCTCTAACCTTAGGTTAGGGCTCTTTTTTATTTATCCTCTTGACATTTGTAGTTATCCCCATGATTTATACACAGTATCCACCTATTTATATGAAAATATCCACAGTTATCCACAAGGTTATCCACAGTTTCGACATAAATAATCCAAATTTCCTTAAATATTCAACAATTATTCACAGGATATGGATTTCCATATTTTTTCATATATTAAAAATAAACAACAAAAATTCCACAAATACCAACCCTATTCTCTTCCTTTTCTTGACTAAATATGATAAACTATATAAGTTAAGATAACTGTCTATTAAAACAAATTCTCGATAACATTAAGGGGATATCATGCCAGCATTAGAAAACGCTTTTTCCTATCCAATTATGTTGAAATTACAGGATAAAAAATGTGTAATTATTGGTGGAGGTGTAGTTGCAGCTCGCAAGTTAAAAACTCTCTGTGAAGCTAAAGCTCAGGTTACCTGTATCGCACCCAGCTTTGCCCAGGAGTTTTTAGAGACTGCCGCCCTACATTCCTGTA
>JAKSOK010000174.1 GCA_024405615.1 Phascolarctobacterium sp. | reverse complement strand
ATTTCTCTGTTGTTCCTAAAGGTATAGTGTGTGTTGATGATTACTTGGAAAAATATACTGAGAACACTATCCGTTATATTATTAAAAAAGAAATTCGTTGGGACCTGCGTGATTTGCTGGACCAATACAACATTAACGAGCGTATGATGTATCCTGGATTGGACGGCCTAACTAAATGGTTGGCTAGACGTTACTATGTAAAGGGATAAAAGTGCTGCAAAAGGTGTACCTATGCTTAAGAGACTAAAGAACGTTTTGCGTAACTGGAATCTGCCCGAGGAGCAGATTGCTCTAATACAAAATGAGATAGACGAATATAATTACAATAGATTGTTTTTTGTAGTGTGCGCCTTTGCGTGCATTAGTCTTATTTCGCTAGGCTTTACTCTGTACCAATTTTTGTATGAGGAAGCTGTAGCCATTAACGCGATTTCTTTCTTGTTATCAGGTGTATTTATCTTTTGTTTATATAAATATGCTGATTTTGCTCGCAAGTACGCAAAAGTCTTGGCATATTTGCAAATGACAATAGCCATGGGGTTCACAGTGTATATTGACGCTCTGGGACCAACAGATTTGGCAGTGCTTTATGCACCTATTGTTTTGATTTTTATGTGCATCTACATTGAGCGCCCCTATAGAATGTATAGCTATTTCATAGCTTGGGAAATAATTTTTGTTTTCTGTGCTAGTCACTATAAACAGGATTATGAATTCTATACTGATGTTTTAGACACGGTAGTTTTTACTATTTTTGCTATGCTCATGAGCTATCATGTAAATAAGATTAAGGTGCGAAACTTTTACAATATTTATGAGCTGAGTGAGGTAAAGCTTAAGGAAGCAAAGCTACGTTTAAAAGATGCCGAATTAGATTTACTACAGCGTCAGATTAGACCTCATTTTATTTACAATACTATGAATGCAATGTCCGGCCTTTGCAAGCAGGATCCGGCAAAGGCGGATGAACTTATTAATCTTTTTGCCAAGTATCTGCGTTCTAATATAGATACAATGGGCAATAAAAAGCTGGTTACCTTTAGAGAAGAGCTAGATAATGTTAGCTGTTTCGTAAATATTATTTCCATTCGTTATCAGGAAGAATACGATATAATTTATAATCTGCAGGTGACGGATTTTGAGATACCCATTTTCTCTCTAGAGCCCATAGTTGAAAATGCTATTGTGCATGGCTTGAGGAATACTTCGAAGGATAAATATATATTTATAACAACCAAGAGAGAAGAAAATAAAATACACATCGTGATTAAGGATAACGGCAGAGGTTTTGAGTCTAGTAAAGAACATGAGCATTTGTCTACTGGTCTGAAAAATGTTGCCTATCGCCTGGAAAATCTGTTGCAGGCTAAGCTCGAGATTAATAGCCAAGTAGGGATTGGAACAAGCGTTGATATCTGGATACCGGTAAAGGATAACGGAAATGAATATTATTTGTGTTGATGACGAAGTTCTTGCTTTGCAAAACTTTATCTTTATTATGCAAAACATATTACCTGAGCAAAAGGTGCATGCTTTCACAGATGGGGAAAAAGCGTTGGAGTTTTTCAGAAATGAAAAAATAGATATAGCTTTTTTAGATATTAATATGCATCCTAATGGAATTGAAATGGGTAAAAAACTGAAGAAAATTAATCCTGAGGTGAAGCTAATTTTTCTTACTGCCTATAACAATTATGCTTATGAGGCATTTCAGCTAGATGTGGTTGATTATCTGTTAAAGCCTTATGACCAAGCTCAATTAAAGCGAAGTCTCATAAAATTAGGAGTAATTGAAGAAGATAAAAGAAACAAAAGTATTTACTTTAGTACCATGCCGTGCTTTGGCCTTTTTATAAATAATGAGAGGGTTTTAGTACGTGGAAGTAGAATAAAAGAAATATTAGCTTATTTGGTTTCTGTGGAAGGCCGCGAGGTCTCCAACAGAGAATTACTCCAAAATGTTTGGGGTGTGGATGAGATTGATGAAGGGGCTTTGGTTTTGGCCCGTATGACCGTCAAGAATTTGCATGAGAAGCTTAAAGAATATGGCATAGAAGAAATCTTAATTATTGATTACGGGGTGTATTGTTTAGACGTGAGAAAGTTCTCCTCAGATTTGCAGGAGCTACGCAAGGGTAATCAAACCGTGATAAATGCCTATGATGGCAGGTTTTTAGAAGAATATTCTTGGGCTGAAGAAATTAATGCCCGTATAGCCCAGTTGGTAAATTGGAATTGGGAATAAAATAGTAATTTTCAGGTTTAAAAGAATCAATTAATTATATTAAATATACATAACTAATGACTTCGGTTAAGGAGGAGTATGTAAATGAGAAAAGAACATGACTTTTTAGGCGAGTTAGAAATTCCAGATGAGGCGTACTATGGCGTCCAAACTATGCGCGCTATGGAGAATTTTAGAATTACCGGTTACACTGCCGATCCCATGTTTATTAAGGCATTAGGACTGGTAAAAAAAGCTGCTGCTCTGGCCAATATGAGTGTTGGCAATCTGCGTAAAGAAAAAGGCATTGCGCTGGTGCAAGCCTGCGACGATGTTATTTCCGGCAGAATGAACGATCAATTTCCCACTGACCCTATTCAAGGTGGCGCAGGTACATCCTTTAATATGAATGTTAACGAGGTTATTTGTAACCGCGCTTTAGAAATTTTAGGCCGTCCTCGCGGAGATTATGCTTACATTAGCCCCAATAATCATGCTAATATGAGCCAATCCACCAACGACGTTATTCCTACAGCTATTCGTGTTTGCGCACTTCTGCGAGCAGAAGAATTGATTTTGGCTTTGAGCAAGCTGGCTAGCTCCTTTGAACACAAGGGCGAAGAGTTCAAGGATGTGCTGAAAATTGGCCGCACCCATTTGCAGGATGCTGTTCCCATCACCTTAGGTTTGGAATTCAAGGCCTATGCTTCTTCCGTGCGCCGTCGTATTGTGCGTATTCGCCGCAGCTGTGAATTACTGCATACCATTAACATGGGCGCAACTGCTGTTGGTACTGGCTTGAATGCTAACCCTGAATATATTAAAGAAGTTTGTGAGCAACTGGCTTTAGTAACTGGTGATAATTTCAATACAGCCGATAACCTAGTTGATGCCACCTCCAATACCGATATTTTCACCGACCTGTCTGCTAGTCTGCGTGTAACCGCACTTTCTTTGATTAAGATTGTTAACGACCTGCGCTTGATGGCTTCTGGTCCTAGAGCAGGCTTCCATGAAATTAATCTGCCTCCTCGTCAACCTGGTTCTTCCATTATGCCGGGTAAGGTAAACCCTGTTATTCCTGAGGTTGTAGACCAAACCTGCTACCAGGTAATTGGCAACGATTTAGTTGTAACTATGGGCGTAGAAAATGGTCAATTCCAATTGAATGTTATGGAGCCGGTTATGGCCTTCAATATTTTTAACTCTTTCCGCTTCCTGACCAATGCAGTTAATACTCTGCGTACTCATTGTGTAGATGGCATTACTGCTAATCAGGACCAATGCCAAGCATGGTTGGATAAGAGCGTCGGCATTGTAACTGCCCTGTTGCCTCACATTGGTTATGAAACTTGCTGTGCTATGGCCAAGGAAGCTTTGGCTACCAATCGCAATATCAAGGAACTTCTTATTGAACGCAAGGTTTTAAGCGAGCACGATTTGAACATCATTCTTGCTCCTGAGCAAATGACTAAACCTGGTGTTGCGGGCAACGAACTGCTGAAAAAGGTAACCCGTGGTGATAGTGCTCTTGCTCGAGGCGAAAAAAGCTAAAAGGAGCTTGTTGAAAATGTTCAATAAAGTACGTTCTATTTCCTTGATGACTTTGCTATGCCTTATTGCTTC
>JAKSOK010000173.1 GCA_024405615.1 Phascolarctobacterium sp. | reverse complement strand
TTTTTTGAGAATTATTATGAAAAACGAAGAAATTTAAAGAAAAACTATGCAAATGGTTATTAAATATGTTATAATATGCTGATAAGATAAGACGGAGAAGAGCTTGTCTTTTAATTTTGTTGTAGTTTACGCTTCGGCGTAAAGGAGGTAAAAGTGTTAAAAAGTATGACTGGCTTTGGCCGTGGTGAATATGAAGACGAAAGCTTTTCTATCACCGTGGAGATGAAGACTGTAAATCATCGCTATAACGAAGTAGCGATTAGATTACCGCGCTTTTTGAATCCCTTAGAGGATAAGATTCGCAAAACTATTCTTAAGACTGTAAATCGTGGTCGCATAGATGTATTTATCAATGCTGACTATACTAGCAGTGATAACTGCACCTTAAAGGTTGATAAAAACTTGGCTGCTGCTTACCATAAAGCTTTACAGGAGGTTGGCGCTGCTATTGGTGCTGATAACGTGGCTATTAATGGTGCTGTAGAGTTATTGCACATCGCTCGTTGTCCCGAAGTTATCAACGTTAAGGAAGGCTTCTTTGATGTAGAGGCTGTATGGCCCAAGGTTGAGCAAGCTGTTAATCAGGCGGTTGCTAATCTTGTAGCTATGCGTGAAACTGAAGGTGGCAATATTTATGGCGATTTTATCTATCGTGCTGACTTAATTGCTGCTAAGCTGGCAGAGATTGAAGAACGCTCTCCTAAGGTTGTGGAAGAATATCAAGCAAAACTGAGCGAGCGTTTGAATAATTTGTTGGAAGAGCACAACATTGCTGTTGAGCCTGAACGCCTTTTACAAGAGGTTGCTATTTTTGCTGACCGTACTAGCATTACAGAAGAAATTGTTCGTCTTAAGAGCCATATTAAGCAATTTAAGACCATTATTGCTTCTGACCAACCGGTGGGCCGTAAGTTAGATTTCTTGATTCAGGAATTTAACCGTGAAGCAAACACTATTGCATCTAAAGCTAACGATTATACCTTGGCTCAAATCGTAGTAGATGTAAAAGCTGAAATAGAAAAGATTCGCGAACAAATTCAAAACATAGAATAATGTTATTTGAGAAGAGGAGGATGCTAAGATGGATATTAAGCTGATTAATATTGGCTTTGGTAATATTGTAGCAGCTAACCGCATTATCTCTATTATTAGTCCTGAGTCTGCGCCGATTAAACGTATTATTCAAGAGGCAAGAGACAATGGTATGTTGATTGATGCAACCTACGGCAGAAGAACTCGCGCTGTAGTTGTGGCTGATAGTGGTCATATTATTTTATCCGCGGTACAACCAGAAACAGTAGCAAATCGTCTGGTTCAAAGCGATGACGAGGAGGACGAATAAGTATGACTACAGTACAACAGGGACTGTTATTAGTAGTTTCAGGCCCCTCTGGTGCTGGCAAGGGCACTATCTGCAATCTTTTAAGAGAGCAAATGCCTGAGCTTGGGTATTCTATTTCTGCAACAACCCGTCAACCTCGTGTGGGTGAAGTGGATGGCAAAAATTATTTCTTTAAGACTGTAGAACAGTTTAAGGAAATGATTGCCAAGAGCGAGTTGCTGGAATATGCAGAGGTATACGGAAATTTCTATGGTACACCACGTCAATTTGTAATGAACCAGTTGCAGGATGGTAAAGATGTGCTGCTGGAGATTGATATTCAGGGTGCATTGCAGGTGAAAAAGAGCTTTCCTGAAGGCGTATTTGTATTTATCGTTCCGCCTTCTTTAAAAGTTCTGTCTGAGCGTTTACACGGTCGTGGAACGGACACTGAGGAGGTTATCCAAAAGCGTTTGTCCTGTACTGTGGATGAACTTGGTTATGCACCTGCCTATGATTATGTTTTAGTCAATGAAGTAGCCGAAGCTGAAGCGGATAAGCTGCTGAGCATTATGAAGGCAGAACGCAATCGTTCTAGTCGCAAACAGCAAATCGTAGATAGCATTAAGGCTGGGAAATAATATATTAAGGAGTGAAGAATTATGTCAATGGTTGATCCTTCTATCGATAAATTAGCTGCAATGGTAGACAGCAAATATACTTTAGTAATTTTAGCTGCAAAAAGAGCTCGTGAAATTACCGTTCCTACTGAAAACGCAGAGGAAAAAGAAGTTAGCACTGCTTTTAAGGAAATTTATGCTGAAAAAATTACCTACGAGCGTCCTAGCAATATCTAATTACCTTGTTAGCTTACTGTAAGTAGGCTACTTTACGGAGGACAATATGTTAAAGGGAAAAAAGATTGTTTTAGGTGTTACCGGTGGCATTGCTGTTTATAAGGCTGTAGACCTGGTAAGCCGTTTACGTAAAAAAGGTGTTGAGGTGCGTGTTGTCATGACTGAGCATGCTCAACAATTTGTTACTCCCTTAACCTTTAAAGAGATTAGTGGCAATAAAGTTGCAACCTCTATGTGGGATAGCAACCAAGAATATAATGTTGAGCATATTGCTTTGGCAAATTGGGCTGATGCTTTTTTAGTTGCACCCGCAACTGCAAATATTTTAGCTAAGATGGCTAATGGCATTGCTGATGATTTGCTGAGCACTACCTTATTGGCTGCACAAGCGCCTATTGTAGTTTGTCCGGCTATGAATACTGGTATGTACCTGAATCCTATTACCCAAGAGAATATTGCTAAGCTGGAAGCTCATGGCGTTACGGTTATGCCTCCTGCTAGTGGTATGCTGGCTTGTGGTACTAGTGGTCCTGGTCGTTTGCCTGAACCTGCCGATATTGTAAACTTCATGGAAAGCTTCTTTGCTAAACGTGAGGGAGATTTGCTGGGCTTAAAGGTACTCGTTACTGCAGCAGGTACCCGTGAGCCTATTGACCCTGTACGTTTTGTAGGTAATCGTTCCAGCGGAAAAATGGGTTACGCTGTAGCTGATGAAGCTGCAAAACGCGGTGCTGAAGTTCTGCTGGTTACTGGTCCCTCTGCTTTAGCTATTCCTGCTAATGTAAAGGCTGTTAAGGTTGAAACCACCAATGAAATGTTGGAAGCTTGCTTAGCTGCTTATCCTGATGTGGACATTGTTGTTAAAGCTGCTGCTGTAGCAGACTATCGTCCTCGTGACGTTGCTGATCAAAAGATTAAAAAGAAAAATGATGATGCCATGGTTGTCGTTATGGACAAGAACCCTGACATTCTGAAAACTCTTGGCCAAAGTAAAACTCATCAAGTGCTTATTGGCTTTGCAGCTGAAACCCAAAATCTTATTGAGAATGCAACTGAAAAGGTTAACAAGAAGAATTTGGATATGATTGTAGCTAATGATGTTTCTGCAGCTGGTGCTGGCTTTAACACTGATACTAATATCGTTAAATTCCTCTATGCGGATGGTCGTTTAGAGGCGTTAGACATTATGCCTAAGACTGAAGTTGCAAACCGTATTCTGGACGAGGCTCTGATTATTTATAATAACCGTCATAGTAAATAAGACGTTTTTGTAAAGCAGAGAGTTTTCGGACAGTTTACAAAATGTGTTAAAAAGTTTACAAAAAACACTTGCAAATTAAGCGACAATAAGTTATACTAAACAAGCTAACTTAATAGACTCATCAAGAGCGAGGGAGGGAATGGCCCTGTGAACTCGCAGCAACCCACCAGGCTAATAACTGGAGAGGGTGCTAAGTCCTACAGCGAAGCTGTGAGATGAGAAGGCTTAAAATATAAATTTCAAGGCGTTCTCATGAAGAACGCCTTTTTATTTTATGCTAGAGTCTACGTACTTTTTTACTTTGTGTTGCTTCTCCGAGCCAAGTGCCCTGAAGCAGAAAGGAGCGCAAAATGCGTAAATTATTTACTTCTGAGTCCGTTACTGAAGGACATCCCGACAAAATTGCTGACC
>JAKSOK010000172.1 GCA_024405615.1 Phascolarctobacterium sp. | reverse complement strand
TGGTCCACAAAATGCTGTTTGTCAGACCAATAATACGCCTTACCACCAAAATAACCTAAAGCATAAGGATTAGCGCAGGGATGCAGCAAATCACGTCCCATGAAGCGTTCAGGAACCTTTAAACCCATAAGTTTAAGCAATGTGGGTGCTAGGTCGATTTGGCTAGCATATTCACGAGTACGTAAGGCATCCAAAGGAACCAAATTAGTGCTGACAAAAATCAATGGTAAAGGCGCAATACTTAATCTGTCATTAGCTTTAGTAACGATTTTTGTATATTCGCCGCCACTATGAGGATTATGGTCCGCAGTAATAATAAACAAAGTACGGTCGTCCATCAAGCCACGTTTCTTGGCTTCATCAAAGAAAGACTTCAAGGTTCTATCCACCCAATACATACCGCGAACAGTAAAGTATGGGTTGTCTCGAACCACTGGGTCAGGAGTATTTTCCCAACTTATCCCTGTAAAAGGATAAGGTTGATGCATGTCCAGAGTTTTGCAGACGAAGAAATATTTTTCCTGCTTCATTTTCTCCATCATATCTAAAGTTGCCGTATACATGACATCGTTGTGGAAGCCCCAACCACTGGCCCCTTGATAGCCTTGCTTTTCTAAATATTCCTTAGCGTAGTATTCCTTCATGCCAAACTGATCCGGGTATTCCCGTAACTCATTGGCATAATATTGGCTAGAAGCATTAAGGAAAATGCCTCGCATACCTGCAGCCTGTACACTGCGGTAGATTGAAGGAGTATTGCGGCCAGGTACATCCTTATCCATAATCAGATGACTGCGGAAGGTTGCATTTAACCCCTGAGTAGTCGGTATGGCAGAGGAATAATAACGATCCATATGAGGATATTTAATAACTAGTTCATTAAGGAAACGCGTAGCTTCTTCAGGAATATCTTTATTGTAGTAATTAATATAATCTCTATGAACTGACTCCAAAATCAGCATGACCACCCGATCATACTTGCCTGTGCCAACTTTTACATTTTTAACGCTATTGGCAACATCCTCAGTGGTACCAATGTTAAGCTTGTATCGATGTTCAGGTATGCCTAATTCCTTCAGGCTAGCCATATCTGCTTCAGTGAGTTCTCTTTGCTCAACATGACTTTTGGCAGCCATTTTATCCGTATCAAATAAAGCTTTAACCAAGAAATTGCCATTCATAGGTACTGTCAGCATTTTTCGATAAACTTGACGTGTTTTTTCGTTTTCAATCTCTACATAAGTACCAATGGCTTCTTCTACGCCATACATGCCAAAAGCGCCCAAAACCTGAGCCAAAATATTTAAACCTAGAGTGAAGCCGGCAACACAAAGCAAGGACCAGACAAAATTAGGTTTTCTTTTTTGTGGGTCAGGTATCCAAAACAGCAGCACTAAAACCACAAAACCAACAATCATGCTACCAATCATGGTATTGCTCATAGAAGACAACACCCCTTGAACAGCATAAATGTTAAGATTTTGGAAAACTACACTTTCCACATGCATAGAGGTTTGCCAAAAATACATGGCATCTGCCAGCATAGTAAGATTGGTAAACATGTACACCACAAAGTAAACTAGCTTCATAGGCCAGCCACACCATTTGTGGTAGCACATTGCGGCAATTAAAACCAAGCAGATATTGTTATTTAAGCCTGCCAAGATATCAAGCGTAGTCAATACGCCATGGTCCAGGCTCAGCTGTAACACCATGAAAGCAGCTACGCCCAAATAAATTATTCCTGAAACAACTACCGGAACATAGCGTTTGATACGATCGGGAATGCGTTTACGGCGATAAAAAAGAACCATTGCCACGGCAAATAAAACGAAATCCCTCAGCACACAATCAATTGTGCGCAAATAGAATTCGTCCGGCAATGGATCTAAATCAACATACCATAAATAAGCAATATAAGATTCTAAAGCAATATCAAGCACTGCAAAGAGCAATGCAGCTAACTTATACACCTTTATACCCCTCAAAATGCAAAAGCGCATTAAATTTCTTCTTTTTCTCTAAATATTCTAAGGTAAGGCACACACCTTCACCTTACCATCAGTTCTAGCAGATAAACTTAATAGGCTCTGCTTCTAATTCCAACTTCAATGGCGCTGCAGTAATTGCATCACCATCAAGTTCAGCAGCAAATTCGCCCTGTTCACAGACAATCTCCAGTTTTTTAGCAGTACGCACCTTAATGGTCTTGTTCAACTGCAAGCTTTCCAATGCAATACAGGTAGCATAGCTTGCAAAATCAGCACGCGTATGGCCAGTAAACAAAGCTACATGCAGTACAGGCTTTGCCAAGGATGCACCATTGAACAAAGAATACCGACCTGCATAATAGCGACTCTTACCTACAATGACACTACTGCACTCTTGCCATTCTTCTTCATCATCAAAGCGCACCTTAAAGCGATAGCGCCAATTACTAAAGACCATTTCCTTACGAATAAGTTCTGCCCCTTCCCAAGCGTAAGCCATCTTGTTGAGAAGCTTCTTTTCCACCTCAGAAACATTATCCACTACAAGGCTGTCAAAACCGATACCAGTTACAGTCAAAAAAACATGACCATTGCAGCGACCTAAATACACCGGAGACTCAACGCCTTTAAGAATACGACGCACCCATTTAAAAGGATCACTGCTAATAAGCAGTTCTTTTGCTACAAGATTAACAGTACCTGCAGGCACAATACTAATATAGGGTAGATACTTTTTATTAGCAAGTTTTTCGATAACCGCACGAATGGTCCCATCGCCACCAGCAATAATAACCCAATCGAACTTTTCTGTAACTACCCTTTCTACCAAGGCTTCAACCTCGGGGAAACGGTTTACTGTAGCCAGTTCCACATTTTTAGCACCTAAAAAAGTCTTCAAATGCTTAAAGATTTCATTAATCTTCGTGTTCATGCTGGCAAAAAGCTGCTTGCCGCTGTTCTTGTTGTATATGAGCATTACTTTATGAAATTTTTTGATATCTACATAGTTAATAGCCATTTTATCGCTCCCTACGATACAGCTAAAGTGCATTTTTTCTCACTCTTTAAAAATAAAATACTTACGTGCTAAATAATTCCAGGCTACACATAAAAAGCTGGTGATAACTTTACTTATCATGGGGTTCCAGTTTAAAAGGCCAACGAATATATACATAAAGGCTAAGTTAAAGCCTAGCCCTAATAAGCTCACCAAAAAGACCAAACTCAGCTCTTTACCTTTACCAAAACGAACTCCACTATTGAAGACAAGAATATTTCCTAGGAAATAATGGTAAAGAGTAGAAAGGCAATAGGCTAAGCTAGTACCAATGAGCGCCGCAGCTGGTAAACTCAAAGGTAGCTGGAAAAGCACAAAATGTAGTAACACATAAAATATGCTCCACTCTACTAAAGCTGCCGTACCACCTACAAACAGATACAGCAAAAGCTTCACCCATTCCTTATCCGTATAATCGTAGCCAAATAATATTTTTCTTTGCATAATGCCTGCTTTCACACGCTCCTAATTTATCAATTAATTATATCATTTTTATTGCTAAAAGTTAAGCATTATAAACTTAGAAGTGTACAAAAAATTAAAACTGCCACTATTCCTAGCAGCAGTTTTAGTAACAACAATCTTAATAAACTTCGTGATCCTTAGCCAAATGATTGCAAACGTAATCCTTAGCACCCTCTTCAAGATTCATGAAAGGCTTATCATAGCCAGCTTCACGCAGCTTGCTCATTTCAGCCTTAGTATAGTACTGATATTTTTTACGTAAATGCATGGGCATTTCAATATATTCAATATTAGGTTCCATGCCTAATGCGTGGAAGGTTGCTTCTGCCAATTCACGGAA
>JAKSOK010000171.1 GCA_024405615.1 Phascolarctobacterium sp. | reverse complement strand
ACTAAAACCAAAATGGTAATTTCATGCTTGACTAAACATAGTTAGTCTGGCACACTCATCCGACCAGGAAACCTGCCCCCTTGTCAACTTTCTCTAATCGTAATATAATTAGTTTATCTGCTTTTTAATCTAACTTAATTGAGGGATAATTTATGGATAAAAATACTCGTACAGGCTGGCTTTGTGGCCTCGGCGCCTACTCATTATGGGGCGTATTGCCCATATATTGGAAACAACTTTATCAGGTTGATGCTTTTGAAATCTTAGCTAACCGTTTTATCTGGTCCTTGTTATTTGTATTGGGATTGATAATTTGTACAGGGAAATGGCAAGAATTTGTGGCGGAAACTAAGGAAGTTTTTTCTACCTGGAGCTCTTCCTTACGCATGCTCCTGGCAGCAGTTATGATTGCGTGTAATTGGGGTATCTTCATCTGGGCAGTGGGCGATGGCCGTATTGTAGAAACTAGCATGGGCTATTACATTAACCCATTGATGAATGTCTGTCTAGGCACAATTTTCTTAAAGGAGAGCCTTAATAAGCTAGAGTGGATTGCTGTGGCCTGTGCTACCTGTGGTATCTCATATATGGTATTTCAACTTGGAAGTCTGCCTTGGGTGTCCATAACTGTACCTCTCAGCTTTGCCATTTATGGTTTATTGAAAAAGAAAATTTTTGTTTCTCCTTTTACCAGTGTTTTGTTGGAGACCTTGATTATTTCTCCTATTGCCATATACTTTTTAGGAAGTCTATGGGCCAAGGGTAGCAATGCCTTTCAATTATACGATTGGAAGACGGCACTCTTTCTTATGGGGTGTGGAGTGGTTACAGCAACTCCGTTGCTGTTGTTTACCGGCTGTGCAAAACGGCTCCCTCTTTCTCTAGTTGGCTTTATGCAGTATTTGTCACCAACCATGTCCCTTTTAATAGGAGTATTTATCTACGGAGAGGCCTTTACTACAACTCACGGAGTGACCTTTGGTTGTATTTGGGTGGGTCTGATCTTCTTTATTATTTCCCAGCTTAGAAAATTATAGTTTTTTGTTCATAACTATATATTGTATGTGGATAAGCTGTTGAAGATAATCACAATTTATACACAAGTTATCAACAATATGTGTATAACCTGTGTATAAATGAAAAAAACTGTTGAAAAATCCTAGTATATTGTGGATTTTTCCGAGATATACTGTAGATTTTGATAAAGTTATCCACATTTTATGTGTATAAAGCTGTGTATAATGTTAATAACTGATTTAAGAACTAGGTTTTATAGAAGGTAGATTTTGTGTCAAGTAAAATTTTTCTATATATTTAGTAGTTTATACTTGCGTTTAAAGTAGATTTTAGGGATAATATTGTTAGTAAAAATAGATATTCACATAAAGTTATCCACATTGTGTATAAGTTATGTTAATAGTTTTCTGGAGGTTATTAAATGGCATTAAAACAAGTTTTAGTTAAAGCTATTATGGAGAAAACTGCGGGAAAGGTTATAGAAAAATCCCTTAACGAAGTTTCCGGCGGTTGGATTGCTTTAGTAGAAGCTGCAGAAGGTAAGAGATTAGTTTATGTAGTTAAGGGCGAATCCAATATGGCGAAAATGTTAAAGGATTGCGTGGAAGTAGAAGAGGAAGGCTTGAAGGTATATATTGCAGCGCTTAATTCCAATAATGCTGCTGTTATACGTCGTTTTGTCAAATGGACGGCTCCCAGTGCTTGTGGTACCAAGGGCACAAGTATTGGCTTTACTGATTGGTTAGGAGCTGCTGACGCTGCTGTTACCGATTTATTTGTTAAAAAGCAAATGAAGCCGGTATTAGTTGAATTTACTCCTGAAGGTAGTGCTGCTGTAAAACGCAATCTGTTGGAAGCTGTTGATACTGCCACCTGGGGCGTATTGGAAAAAGGCTACAAGGAAGGTTATGGTGCCAATGCTGCCAATATAAAGAGCGAAGATGACCTGGTAAAGGGCTTGCTTTATGGCTATAGCATGCTTGGGATTGACTGCAGCGATAAAATTGACCTGGAAATCGAAAAGCTGACCGACGAACAGGTTGAAAAACGCTTTGAACAATTTAACGAGGTTTTCAGGGCTGCGGTAAATGCCTCTTACCTGAATGTAGAATTCAAGGTAGGCAATAATACTATTTCCTTTAAAGAAACCCAGCTCCATCGTATTATACTGGAATACGGTGAAGCTATCATGCATATCCAATTCTTATATAACTCTTATATGAAGAGTACTCCCTGGGATATTGATTTTGAATTGTCTCTTTCCAAGCCTGGCAAGCAGCTAACTCCTCAAGAGCATTATTTGATTGCTAATGAGCTGCAACGCAATGGTATTAAGGTTACCTCCATCTGTCTGGATGCCTTCAACGAGAAGGAAACCCTGGCAGAAAATCTGGCTATTCATGCGGATATTGCCGAAACCTATAATTATCGCTTAAGCTTCAGCAATGCGGATATGGGCATTGAAGATCTGGCAGCCGTGGTTAAGGCTACTAAGGGCAGAGTACATCTGAAGGCAAACAATATTCTGTGGATGAATGTTGTTCACCTGCTGGCTGAAAAAAATCCTGAACTGTATTCTAAATTGGCAGCTGCTGCAGGCTGTGAGGCCGTAGCTTCCCAAGAACTTTGTGCTAGTGCTACCGGTAAATGCCTGGCAGACTATTGTCTGAAGGCACTTGATTCTGATAATAGCGAAATCGCTGCTGAAATTAAAGGCTTCGTATTAGAAAACAAAGCAGCTTATCAGGAAAGATTTATGGGATGTGTACAAGAGTGCTTCCTGAAGAGAATGTAAAGAAATATGTTAACTTTTTTAAAGGGTTTACCAATTTTTTCTTGACAATTATTTAACCAGGATAGATAATATTAATAATTCATATTTTTTACAGTAAATACGTGAAAGATATTATATTTTTAGAAGAGGTGTAAAGAAATGGTACAAATTTATTATGACACAGATGCCAATCTGGAATTATTAAGCGGCAGAACTGTTGCCATCATTGGTTATGGTTCTCAAGGTCATGCTCATGCACTGAACCTGCATGACAGCGGCGTAGATGTTATCGTTGGCTTATACGAAGGCTCTAAATCCTGGGCTAAGGCTGAAGCTGCAGGTCTGAAGGTTATGACCGTTGCTGATGCTGCTGAAGCTGCAGACATCATTATGATGCTGATTCCCGATGAAAAACAATCCGCTATCTATAAGAGTGACATTGCTCCCCATCTGACTGCTGGCAAAGCTCTGGCATTTGCTCACGGCTTCAACATTCACTTCAAACAAATCGTTCCTCCTAGCGATGTAGACGTATTCATGGTTGCTCCCAAGGGTCCTGGCCATTTAGTACGTCGTACCTACGCTGAAGGTAGCGGTGTTCCCGTTCTGGTAACTGCTTACCAAGATGCTACCGGCAAAGCTCATGACATCGCTCTGGCTTATGCTAAAGGTATCGGCGGCACTCGTGCTGGCGCTCTGGAAACCACTTTCCGTGAAGAAACCGAAACCGACCTGTTCGGTGAACAAGCTGTTCTGTGCGGCGGCGTTTGCCAACTGATCAAATATGGCTTCGAAACTCTGGTAGAAGCTGGCTATGAACCCGAATCTGCTTACTTCGAATGCATGCACGAAATGAAATTAATCGTTGACCTGATGTACGAAGGTGGCATGGGCAAAATGCGTTACTCCATCTCCAACACTGCAGAATACGGCGACTATGTTTCCGGCAAACGCGTAATCGGACCTCAAGTTAAGGAAAACATGAAACAAATCCTCAGCGAGATTCAAGACGGTACCTTTGCTAGAACCTGGCTGGCAGAAAACATGGTTGGCTGCCCCTCCTTCTA
>JAKSOK010000170.1 GCA_024405615.1 Phascolarctobacterium sp. | reverse complement strand
TGTTGGGAGGCTAACATTCGCCGTCCACTTATTAGCAGTAAAAATTTTTGTCACTTAGCCCCGATCACTAGCACGTGGTCTGGAGACAAAAGAAATAAACACCTAAAGGGGCCTGTGCTGCTTTATACGGATACAGATGGCAAAACGCCCTTCCGTTTAAGCCTGCACGTTAATGATTTAGGTCATACCATGGTAGTCGGCCCTTCTGGAGCCGGCAAATCTGTATTTCTCAATACTATTGAAGCTCATTTTACAAAATATCCTAACAGCAAGGTATTTATCTTTGATAAGGCTGCTTCTTCTAGAGCCTTAACGCTTGCTCTCGGCGGAAGCTTTTACAACCTTGCTTCAGAGGGAAATAATGAGCTATCCTTTCAACCTCTAGCCAAAATCGATAATGAAATCGAAATCAAATGGGCAAAGGAATGGATATTGTCCTATCTAAGACAACGCAATATGAACATTACGCCTATGCATGACAATCTTGTTTGGCAAGCACTTATCAGCCTTGCTGAAATGCCTCCAGAGCAACGTACAATGTCAAACTTTGTTGTTGTAGTCCAGGATGCAGATATTCGTATTGCACTTCAGCCACTAACTGCAAATGGCAGCTATGGCAAGCTTTTCGATAACTCCCGTGATTTTTCTGGACAAGGTTATTGGCAAGTCTTTGAAATGGAAACGCTGATGGCCACTCCTGCCATAGTTCCTTCTACCCTAGATTATCTTTTCCATAGAATAGAAACCAGCTTAAAAGAAGCATCAGGTCCAAGCATCATCGTACTTGATGAATGTTGGCTGTTCTTTGACAATCCTGCCTTTAAGGATAAGCTTCGTGAATATTTCAAAGACATGCGTAAAAAGAACACTTCTATTATCTTTGCTACACAAAACCTTGCTGATGTCATCAATAAACCTGAGCTTCTTACCACAGTCATGGAAAACTGTCCTAACCATATCTATCTTCCCAATTTAAATGCTATCAACGAGCAGAATCAGAAATTATATAAAATTTTTGGATGCAATGAAGCTCAGATAAATCTTATAGCAGGTATGATACCAAAATCGGATTACTACTATTCCAGCCAAAATGGGCATAGAATTTTCCGTTTAGCATTGCAGGAATCCGAATTACCCTTCGTAACTGCAACCAGCAAAACTGATCAGCAGGCTATGAACAAAATTCTGTCTGCTATAACAAATGTTAACGGCAGCTATAGCCCAGAAGCCTTTATCAAGGAATGGTTTCTTTATAAAGGTTTCTCTAAGCAGGCAGAAGCTTATCAAGCTCATTATTCACAAGGAGACAAAAATGGAGGTATCTCTTAATTATCTTATAGACGATTCCTGCACCATTCAAGATGCTGATGGCAACATTATATATGGTGTGCTCTGCGAAACAGAAAATAGTGTTATAGATTTTGAACCACATAAGGATTACAAAAACCGTAGTTTTTCAAATTATCATATGGTAAGGAACTCTAACTTCTACAATTATCTGGAACGAAGCACCTATGGTAAGCCTAGCGATATAACACTCTTTAATACTGAACGTAAGGTCAACAACGTATTTTTAGAGTATAGAGGCAATGTCTACATTACCGCTTATGAAAATCTTCCAACTGGCGAACAAGCTATCGTCATGGTTAAGTGTACGGATAACATAAATCTTAATGTTCCGGATGAACTGCGTCGCAATCATAATATTCGCAGATTTCTAGAAGCAAAACAAATCAAGGAACAACATTTATATTCAAGAAGCGAATCGAGGTGAAGTATATGGATAAAGCAAAGAAAATTTTTCTTATCTGCGGAATTTGTGGCAGCATTATAGGCTTTGGTCTTTCTAGGGTTGATGCAGCCTATGCTGTAATTGATTCTAAAAATATTGCCCAACAGCTTAAGACCTATACCGAAACCGCTAAGGTTGCCTTAAACACTGCTCAGCAAGCAACCCTACTAGCAAAGGAAGTAGCATCTTTACCAGCTGATACTTTAAATGCCTATTCCAACGCCTTTTCGAACAGCATCAATTCCGTAAATAGTGCTATCCAACGCTTCGCTATTTATAACCTAACACAAGGAATTTCCAACAATGTAGATGTCTATTGGACTAATCAGTTTCCCAAATTCAAAGATGGCAACATTATCATCAGCGAAGATATTTTTAAGCAAACCAATACTACTATGTCTGAACGTAGAAGCGAAAGCAATAAACAAACTATGCAGGCCTACAAGGATTTCTTAAAAGAGCTTAATAACAATCAGACTAATCTTAAGAAATTATTGCAGGAAAGCACAAGAGCTGACGGCGGTTTAAAAGCTCAACAGATTGCTAATCAAATATCTGCTATTGAAGCAAACATCAGACATATAGAGCTTAATATGGATGCCTTAAAAGCTAAACATCAGGTTGAAAAGGACGAAGCAGAAATTACGCAAAAGCTTAATCAGGAAAAGCTTAACGAAGCCAATTCCCAAGCTATTGAAAATTATATCTCATCTTTAGATACCAAAGGCACCTGGAAGGCTGTGCGCGATCCCTGGAAAGAGCATGGCGCAAGTGTAATAGGCTGGTGATGCTATGGCACCTATAGATTTTGCTTCTGAGGGCGTATTAAACAGCCTAGTCACTTTTTTCGAGAATGCTAGCGTTACCGGCTTTTTAAAGCTACAGCCCTATGCTATGCAGCTATTATATGTATTAGCCATCATTGATATTTGCTCCGTATGGGCTTTATATCGTGGTGAAAGGTTAATGGAAACCGTGGTAAGCAGAATTATGAAGCTTATATTTCTGCTTTTCACACTCACCTATCTACCAGATATCTTAAGCGCCATTCTTCATTCCTTTGAATATGCAGGTCTTACAGCTGGAGGACTAACACCAACCTCTGAAATTCTTAAGCCAAGTTCACTATTAGATAAAGGCTTTGAAGCTTCTGGAAAGCTACTTTCGGATATGAGCAGCATCGGTCTTATGGATAATGGCGGTATTGCCAAGCTTTTTATGCTTCTCATCTGTTCTATTTTGACCATAGCAGCCTATTTCTTCATGGCTTTTCAGATAGTTGTTTCAACAATTGAATTTCATATTTTTTCTTCCTTAGCAGTTATTTTACTCCCCTTTGGAGTATTGAAATTTACCGAACCTTTCTTTAGAAGCGCCATTAGAGCCACCATGACCTTTGCTATGAAGCTAATGGTTGTTTATTTCATGATTGCACTTGTTACACAGTACGGACAAAACATAAATAAACTAGAGGGTAACAACTTTGCTTTACTCATAAAACAAGCCTTAGGAGTTTTTGTTCTCGGTCTATTAGTTGCTAAAATTCCTCAGGTATGTGCTCAGGTTATGGAAGGTGGAGGCAGCATGAGTGGCTCTGGTACCATCGGCGCTATGAGTAATAGCATGGCATCCATTGGCAGCAATTTAGTTGCAGGAGCAGGTGGAGCCTTAGGTATGCAAGCGTACTATAAGAACCACAATAATAGTCTTCAAGAAACCTTAGGTGCAGCAGTAAAAGCAAAAACAGCCAACGTTATGCACCGTAAAAATTGGGGACGTAACTTTAAACGCTATAGTGATCCAGAACATGCTGACAATTATCAATGAGATATTTATTGCTTAAGTTATTCTTTTTACTAATCAGTTTAATAATATCTGCCCAATGTTTAGCTGCTCCTCTAATTCCTGGAGGCTATGTTACTGCTCCTTTTCAGGAAGCAAATCATTATGGACATACACATATGGGAATAGATATAGCCTTAGGAAGCGGAACTCCAATTCTTGCTCCTGCTTCCGGTCATGTTACCCATGGTAGTGGAAATGGCTACATATACTGGTGTCAAATTGACTGCGATGATGGCACTACTTATTTTGTAGGTGATTGCAG
>JAKSOK010000017.1 GCA_024405615.1 Phascolarctobacterium sp. | reverse complement strand
AGGGTTTGTTATGCCCACAAGAGATGTATAATCAAGGAGGCATTGTTATGAAAAATATTTGGAAGATTTTAGCTGTTGGTTCAATGATGGCTGCTGCAGTGGCAATGGTTGGTTGTGGCGATGAAAAGAAACCCGAACCTGCAAAAAAAGATCCTAAACCGGCTGCTACCGCTCCTGAAAAGAAGAAACCTGTTAAATTATATACTGATGAACAATTGAAAAAGATGACTCCGGCTGAACGTGCTGAAGCTCGCAAAAAAGAATATCGTGCTAATTTGACTCCGGAAGAACTGCATGCGCATCTTATCACTGATAAACCGGAACACAAGAAATTCGAAAAAATGGTTGCCGAAAAAGCTCCTCACCTGAAATACGGCTCTGTTGGCTGGAGAATTAAGAACATGGTTATTCCTGGCGAAGTTATTTATGGCTACCATCGCGTATCTGGTGATGAGGCTCCTAAGTATAAGCTGGCTAATGGCATGGAAGTTAGAGGCAGAGAGAACTATGATATCGAAGTTCTGTATGGCGCTTGCAAGGGCCAATGTGTTATCGAAGCTAACGAGATTCATACCATGAGAATGAATGCTGAACAAAATAAGACTCCTTTAGTTGAAAAGAAGGCTATTGTTCCCTTTGATAAAACCTATATCCGTCATGATGAGAACGGTAAGAAATGGGTTACTCACGAAAAATGCGGCACTAAATAAGCTTCAAAAATTGAGCCGGGATGGAGGTCCCGGCTTTTTCCTTAGAAATTTTGTGCTTTTTATTTTCTGTTGAATGTTGTAAAATGGAAATGAAAATAAAGAAAAAATAGAGGCTAACATAATGCTAAAAAAATCATTTGTATTACTATTTTTCATAGCAGCTAGCTGCATGTCTCAGGTTGCTTTTGCAGGCTACCTTCATAACCCTATGGAAAATCCTGTGGTTTTAAGAGATGTTGTTCCTGCTCCTGGTAATGTTTTCGGCTACGCTCCTGCTAGAAGAGATGCGCAACATCGGGATAGTACTTTGCATCATTTTGCCACGGGTGATTTTGCTAGTTTTGAATCTGTTGGTAATTATCGTCAAATTCGTATAAAATACCACGAATATGTTTCTGACCGATTAGATGAACTTATGGCGCAGAACATTTCCATGGAAGAAAAGGCAAGGGCTGCTGTTAAAATTAGAAATGAAGCTCGCCTAGCTACTTATTTTGATGATGAGGGTAAGGTGAAGCCTGGCTTAGAGAATGGTTACAAGGCTGCTTTGAAGCGAGCAGAGAAGAATACCTACGAGTTTTTCCGCGACAAGAAAGGCTTAAGTGATGAAGAAATTATTCAGTCTGCTTATGGTTCTAACGCTGGTATGGATGCAGTTCTAGGCCTATATGATAGGCATTTTAATGCTTATAAAATCCTGGTTCCACCTCAGGTTATAGACTCTATGAATAAGGAAGAGAAGGCGGCCTATGACAAAGTTTATGCACGTTTTGTTGCTGCTAGTCAAAAACAGAGAGACAAAAGGTCCTATTTTTATTTTTTAGATCCTCAGCTAGCCAAAAAGATGGTAGTCCAATTAGTGCATGTCTATAATTATTGATAAGGAGATAAAGAAATGAAGAAATTATGTTTATTGCTAATGCTATTAATTAGCCTGTTTGCATTTTCTGTACAGGGCTTTGCGGATGAGGGCGCACCTATCTACAACCATAGCATAGACGAAAAAACCTCATATACTGAGCCTAAGGGTGATAACATCGGTTTGATTACAATGATTAAGCCTGCTTATACTGAGGAGTACGAAATTCAATATTTTAAGGATTGGTTTGTGGTTTTGTCCGTACATGCCGATAATGAGGCTAGAACTCAAGCTTTACAGTCTGAAGTAGGTGTTAAACAAGGATATGGTCCTAATCCTAGAGTTAATTCTGTCAAAGAGGCCTTGGAACGCGGCAATTTCTTCCCGAAGGATTTGGCTAATGCTTATCCTAAAGCAATGATTCAAAATCAAGAGGCTGCTGCAGAGCATCTTAAAAATTACCTCTTTGGACCTAACCAACTAAACCTTCCTCAAAGATGGTATGTGCAAAATGGTAATAGCTATCGTCCTGAATATCAAGGTTCTTTAATGCAATATGAATTTTTCATCATGGCTGGTGACAATTTATTTGCAGAAATCGTTATCAATGAAAATGGCGAAATTTATAGAAGAACTAAATACGAAATGAACAAGATTAATTAATCAAGGGAACATATCCCTTGACCATAAATATCTGTAATTGAAAACGCCTCAAGGGTAATACCTTGAGGCGTTTATTATATCTTTAATCTCTTTTGAACTGTTTTTGCCAACAAGATACCAGCAATACCAGTTATTATCTGTGGTACGGTCATGGCGAAAAGAAGGAACTTGGCCATTTGTGGTTTTGGGAGCTGAATAAAACTAATGAAGATATAGGCGCTGATGCCCATAACTAATGCTTTTGCAATTGGCGCTAGAAACTGTTGCCAGCCTTGATTAAATTGCTTAAGGAAAATTACATATATTGTGTTTCCTAGAACTACTACTGGAATTAAGAGGGGGAGCATTAACTGGCCCTGCGCATAGGCAAACACAGGCAGGATGCAGCTTAAAACAATAGCAGTGGTTAATCCATTAAGCTTTACTGTAAGGGTGAGCATCATATGGATTAAGGTGCCAATTATGAAGGTGGAAGCCTGCAGAGGCAGAGGTATAATAAGTCTTAAAGACTGTAAGACAACTGCTATACCAATTAATAAGGCGCCTTGTGCAATATTTTTAGCCATCCCAGAACTCCTTTCCTTTTGTTAACACACATAGTAACATATATCATTGCTAAAAGCAAATTTTCCTTTTACAGCATTAAAAAATCCCTGCTAAGTTAAGCTTAACAGGGATTTTGTTTTCTATGAAATTAGAAGCCAGCCAGGATGGAGCCTTTGAAGTGCTCTTGGATGAATTTCTTGTTTTCAGCAGATTGATAAATCTTTTTCAGTTGAGCAATGCGAGGATCTTTAGCGTTAGCTTCGGTGGTTACGAAAATGCAAACATAGGGGTTATCACCACGTTCTACGGAGATTGCATCTTTAGCAGGGTCCAGTTTTGCAACCATTGCATAGTTTGCATTGATAACTGCAAAGTCAACATCGCCTAAAGCTTTAGGGATAGCAGCTGCATCTAATTCTTTAATCTTCAGCTTTTTAGCATTGCCGGTGATGTCAGCAACAGTAGTTTTGATGTCGTTTTTGTTTTTAACTTCGATAATGCCTTTGTCAGCTAAAACCAAGAGAGCGCGACCACCATTGGAGGGATCATTAGGAATAGCAACGGTCATGCCTTCTTTGATGTCTTCCAGCTTTTTAATCTTTTGGGAATAAATAGCCATGGGGAAGGTAACAGTGTTGAAGCAGTTAACCAGTTTGAAGTTGGGGTTCTTAGCTAAGGTAGCATCCAGATAAGGTTTATGTTGCATGGAGTTAGCAAAGAGTTGTTTGTCGTTCAGAGCAACGTTAGGAGTAACGAAATCAGAGAATTCAACAGCTTGAACCTTCAGGTTTTCTTTAGCTGCCAGTTTAACAACGTTGTCCATGATTTCAGCATGAGGACCAGCGGTTACACCAATCTTAATAGGAGCATTGGCATCAGCTTTTTTGTCTTCTTTTTTGTCGCCACCGCAACCAGCAGCAAATACGGAGAAGGCAGTTAAAGCAGCAAGAATAACTAATTTAGTAGATTTTTTCATGATATTTTCCTCCTTAGATTATATTTAATATTTGTAACAGCTGATTATTTCAGCTGCAAGGATAACTTTAATTATTACTTTGTTTTTAATAGATAATAACTATAGGTTTACAAGGTTTTAAAGTACGACTTTCGGGAAGAAAGTCGTCTTTATGTAGTTGTTACAGTTTGTTTTTGTTAAGCTTTTTAGAGACGTGATCGCCTAAGGATTGCATTGCTTGAACCATGATAATCAGTACGATTACGGTTGCGATCATAACATCAGGTTGGAAACGTTGGTAACCATAACGAATTGCCAAGTCACCTAAGCCGCCGCCGCCCAAGGTACCAGCCATTGCGGAGTAACCGATTAAGGAAACAATTGCTAAGGTTACACCTAAAACAATGGAGTGCATTGCTTCAGGAAGCAGAACTTTGGTGATGATTTGCATAGGGCTTGCGCCCATGGATTGTGCTGCTTCGATAATACCAGGGTTAATTTCCAGCAGGTTACCCTCAATAATACGGGCAATAAAAGGAGCTGCGGAAATAGTTAAGGGAACGATAGCAGCAGTAGTACCAATGGAGGTGCCAACGATTAAACGAGTTAAGGGGATAATTGCTACCATCAGGATGATGAACGGAGTAGAACGAGTAGCATTGACGATAACACCTAAAACTTGGTTAATTGTAGGATTTGGCAGGATATGGTTTTTACGGGTTACAGTAAGGATAACGCCTAAGGGAATACCAATTAAAGTGGAGATAGCTGTAGATACGAAAACCATGTAGCAGGTTTCCCAGAAGGATTGCAGCAAAAGATCAAGCATTTGCGGATTCATAGCCTAACACCTCCAATTTTAAATCTCTTTCCTTTAAGTATTGTAAAGCTTTATCAATAGCGGCATGGTCGCCTTCGATTTCTACAATCAAAGTGCCATAGGGAGTATTCTTTAATTCAGAAATATTACCGAAGAGGATGGAAACTTCAACGTCAAAACGCTTAATTAAACCAGATACCACCGGTTCATCAGCAGAGTCACCAATGAAGGTTAATTGAGCTAAGAGACTGGAGCCTTCAGTGTAGGTGGGGGATAGCTTCTTACGTTTAATTGCATCGGGAATATCACCGGTAACAGTTTTAGTAAATTCCTTGGTAGTAGGATGTTGAGGATTACTGAAGATGTCAACCATATTGCCTTCTTCAATAATAATACCGTTTTCAATAACTGCTACGCGATCGCAAACAGTTTTAACTACTTCCATTTGGTGAGTAATCATGACAATAGTCAGATGCAGCTTTTCGTTAATATCCTTTAATAGTTGTAAAATAGATTGAGTAGTTTGAGGATCCAGGGCGGAGGTTGCTTCGTCGCAAAGCAGAACTTTTGGATTGCTTGCTAAAGCGCGGGCAATACCAACACGTTGCTTTTGACCACCGGATAATTGGCTAGGATAATAATCGCCTCTGTCTTCGAGTTGGACCAGTTCCAACATTTCTTTAACGCGCTTGTCTATTTCCGCTTTACTTTTGCCTTGAATTTCCAAGGGGAAGGCAATGTTTTGTGCTACGGTACGGCTAGTCAACAGGTTAAAGTGTTGGAAAATCATACCGATGTTTTGACGAGCTTTACGGAGTTGCGCATCGCTCATGGAGGTTAATTCTTGACCATCCACATAAACTTGACCGGCAGTAGGTTTTTCTAACATGTTAATGCAGCGAACTAAGGTAGATTTGCCTGCACCAGAGAGACCGATGATACCAAAAATTTCGCCTTGATTAATTTCTATATTGGTTGTTTTTAAAGCGTGGATATCGCCTGCTTTACTGTAATAGGTTTTTTCCACATTGACCAGTTTAATCATTTCTTAATCCTTCCTAAAATGTATATAATAAGTTATTAATTGGAGAATAAAAAAACTTCCGCACCTGCACAATACAGGGACGAAAGTACAAACTTCGTGTTACCACCCTTATTTACTCATAATTCACATTACGAGCCTTATCAAGTACGCTGGATAAACCATTAATACTCTAGCACTATAACGGGTGCACCCGGACGACCTAAACTTACGATTCAGCCTATCTGCTCCAAGACCATCTTCCATAAAACCTCTTGCGCTTTCTTGCACCAAATGAAAGCTCTCTGTGGCATTCTTTTTTATGTACTCTTCTCTTCATAGCACAAATATTAAGTTGTCTACTAGAATACATCATAAAGTTGTAGTTGTCAAGAATTTTTTTACATATTTTAGAAAAACCTAGAAAAACACTAGATTTTTCATAAAAGCTATTATATACGGCTATTTATTAAGTTTTGCGAGAAAATAAAAGAGCCTAATAAGGCTAAGCTTATTAGGCCGAAAACTCTAGAATATACTAGATATATATTAGTTGTTTTCAAACAGAGTCATAACTACAACAGCACCTAACATCATTACGACAGAACCAGCAGTAGTAAACATGTTTGTCACCTCAACTTTAACAATCACACTAAAGAGTATGTTTAATGGCTCCTCTTTGAACCACCTTCAGTATAGCACTTTCTAATACAGAATGCAATATACAAAATACAAAATTTTAGCATTGTATCAAAAAGAAATAAAATTCTGACAAATTATAAAAAGCTTGACTTTCACAAGATAAAGTGTTAAAGTATAGAGCATAGTCTTTTCTTAACATTAAAATATTCTTGTAGAATACTATATATATAATGAAGAAAGAGGTTTAATTAGTTATTAGGGAGGTTTATTATGGCTGCAAATATTCATGATGAGTTAACAGACCAATTGGTTAAAGCTGTTTTAAGCTTGAAGAATGAAGATCAATGTTATAGATTTTTTGAAGATATTTGTACTGTTAGTGAACTGAAAGCGTTAGCACAACGTTTAGAGGTTGCGCGTATGTTAGATGAAGGTTATATTTACGAAACTATCGTAGAAAAAACTGGTGCAAGTACAGCAACTATTTCTAGAGTTAAACGTTGCTTAGTTTATGGTTCTGATGGTTACAATTCTGTAATGGAACTTTTGAAAGAGGGACACAAGAATGACAAATAAGATTTATCAAGTTCCGTATGGAACTAAAGATATACTTCCAGGTGAAATGAAGGCCCGTCGTCGTGTAGAAAGTGCAATTATTGACGTTTTTGACAAATGGGGCTATGACGAGGTTAAGACTCCTGAATTTGAATATACCGAAACCTTTGGTTCTGCTGGTACTGAATTTGATTTCCGCCTGTTTGACCGCAAGAATAATCTGTTGGTTCTGCGTAATGACATGACAGCACCTATTGCTCGTTTGACTGCTACTCGTTTACGTGATGGGGAGAAAGTTAAAAGACTTTGCTATTTAGCTAATCTTTATCGTTACGAGGAAATACAAGCAGGTCGTCAATGTCAATTTGAACAAGCTGGCGTTGAACTAATGGGTGCTAGTGGTCCTGCAGCAGATGCTGAAGCTATTGTTTTAGCAGCAGAGGCTTTGAAGGCTGCTGGTTTGCAAAAATTTGCTATTATTGTTGGTAATGTAGATTTTATTAACGGTCTTGCGGAAGAAGCTGGCTTTAGCAACGAACAAACCGAAGATTTAAAGAAATGCTTGCGTAGACATGATGCCGTTGCTATGCAAGAAATGGCAAATAATATGCAAGGCATTCGCTCCGAGATAAAACAATTATTTGCTGACTTCCTGTTCCTGCAAGGTGGTAAGGATTTGCTAGAAAAAATGCAAGGCATTGTTGCTAATGCTAAATGCCAAGCCGCTTTGGAAGATTTGCTGAAAATCTATGAACTGTTAGAAGTTTATGGTATTGCTGACCATGTTAGCATGGACTTAGGCTTGTATCGTTCCTTTAATTATTACACAGGTATGCTGTTTGAAATCTATCTGCCGGAATTAGGTTATCCTATTGCAGGCGGTGGCCGTTATGACAATATGCTGGAAAGCTTTGGCGTTCATGCTCCAGCAACAGGCTTTGCTATTGGCGTAGATCGCGTTATGTTGGCTTTAGAGCGTAATGGTTCTGTAAGCAACAATCGTAGCTGTGATGTGTTGGTTGCTTATGCAGAAGGTGCATTAAAGAAGGCTATTGAACGTGCCTGCTCTTTACGTGCAGAAGGCAGAAGTGTTAAGCTGGCAACAGAGCCTATGACTATGGAAGAAGCTGCTGCGGCAGTTAAGGAATATTCCTGCAGCACTTTGGTTTTGGTTGAATAAAAGGAGAAAGTCATGGACGAATATATTACAATAGCTTTACCTAAGGGTAAATTGTTTGATAAAGCAGTAAATATGCTGGCTAAGGTTGGCTATAGCGCTGAAAATGTTGTAGAAGATTCCCGCAAGCTGGTAATTAGCAATGAGGAGACTAAGGTTCGTTTTATTATTGCTAAAACTGTAGATGTTCCTACTTATGTAGAATATGGTGCTGCTGATATTGGTATCATTGGCAAAGACGTTCTTAATGAACAAGGCAAGGATGTAGTTGAACTTTTAGATTTGGATTTTGGTCGTTGTCGTTTGATGATGGCAGTTCCTGAAGCTACTAAAAGAGCAAATCTTACTGATTATGCTCACACTCGTGCAGCTACTAAATATCCTAATTGTGCAAAACGTTATTTTGATAAATTAGGTATTCAAGTTGAATTAATCAAATTAAATGGTTCTATTGAATTAGGTCCTATTGTTGGCTTAAGTGAAAGTATCGTAGATATTGTAGAGACCGGTACAACCTTAAGAGAAAATAAATTAGTGGAAATTGATTCTTTGTTCACAGCAACTGCTCGTTTGATTGCTAATAGAGCAAGCTTTAAATTAAAATTTGCTCGTTTACATAAGCTGGTTGAAGATTTGCGTGTTGTTGTTGCTGAAAATGCTGCGGCTAAGGCTGCTAAAAAATAATAAAAGTACTTTTAGCGAGTTTAATAAATGTTTGATATATATTTGTATATAGGGAAGGATAGAAAATGCAAGTTACTGATGCAAGAAATATGAATGCGGCAGAAATTGCCCAATTGATGAAAAAAAGAGCTTTTGATGAAGTTGAATTATCTCCGAGAATTCAAGCTGGTACTGATGCTATGTTTGGTCGTCACATGACTGCTGCCATGGTTGTTGACCAAATTGTTGCAGATGTACGTGCTAAAGGTGATGAAGCTTTATTTGGCTATACTAAATTAATTGATAAAGTTGAATTAAATGCAAATAATATTCGCGTTACTGAAGAAGAATTTGCAGAAGCAGAAGCACTGTGCAAGCCTGAGGTTAAGGCTGCTTTACAACGTGCCATTGCTAATGTCATGAAATTCCATGAAGAACAAATGCCTAAGACCTGGTTAACTAACCGCGCTCATGGTGCAATGTTAGGCCAAAAGGTTACTCCTGTGGATTCTGTAGGTATTTATGTTCCTGGTGGTACTGCTGCTTATCCCTCCTCTGTAATGATGAATGCTTGCCCTGCAAAGGTTGCAGGTGTTCCTCGTATTGTTATGGCGGTTCCTCCTGGACGTGATGGCAAGGTCAATGCTAACGTTTTAGTAACTGCAAAATTAATCGGTGTTACTGAAATCTATAAAATGGGTGGTGCTCAAGCTATTGCTGCTTTGGGCTTTGGTACTGAAACTATACCTAAGGTGGAAAAAATTACTGGCCCTGGCAATATTTTCGTAACCTTGGCAAAAAAAGCTGTTATTGGTCACTGCGACATTGATATGCTGGCGGGTCCTTCTGAAATTTTGGTTATTGCAGATGATAGCGCAGATCCCGTATATTTAGCTGCAGATTTGCTGAGCCAAGCAGAGCATGATCCTTTGGCTTGTGCAATTTTAGTAACTGACAGTGAACGTGTTGCTAATGCTGTTGCAGAAGAAATTGAAGTTCAATTAGATAAGCTGCCTCGCAAAGAAATTGCAGGTTCCTCTTTAGCTGCATTAGGTAAAATTGTTTTGGCTAAGGATTTGGAAACTGTAATCGAAATGGCTAATATTTCTGCTCCGGAGCACTTGGAAATCATGACTAAAGCTCCCTTTGAAGTATTGCCCTATATTCGTAACGCAGGTGCTTGCTTCTTAGGCAAACACTCTCCTGAGCCTTTAGGCGATTACTATGCAGGTCCTAACCACGTTCTGCCTACTGGTGGTACTGCTAAATTCTATTCTGTATTAAATGTAGAAACCTTCATGAAGAAAACTTCTATTATAGCTTATACTGCTGAAGCTTTAGCTGAAGTTGCAGATGATATCATTATTTTAGCTGAAGCTGAAGGTCTGAAGGCACATGCTAATGCAATTCGCAAACGCATTGGTCAGGAGGACTAAGATGAGCGATTATAGTGTACGTCAAAGTATCGCTGACATGGAAGAATATTCCGTGGAAATTGTTGAAGCTGATATTATTGTAAATGCTAACGAAAGCAATTATCCTATTCCTGAAGAAATTGGTGATAAGATTTCTGCTCTAGTTAAGGGATTTCCCTTTAACCGCTATCCTCCGATGAAATCTGAAAATCTTGGAGAAGCTATTGCAAAAGAATTTGATGTGGACCCTTCTGCTGTTGTTGTAAGCAATGGTTCTAGTGAATTGTTGGAAAAGGTTTGCTATACCTTCGGTGGTGCAGGTAAAAAGATTGCTGTACCCTGGCCATCCTTTTCAATGTATTTAGAGTATGCAGAGTTAGCTGATAGTATTCCTGTAAAATATCCTTTAACTGCTGATGGTTATGTTGATCCGGACGTAGTAATTGAGATGTGCAAAAAGGAAAAACCTGCTTTGCTAATTATTTGCAATCCCAATAACCCTACTGGTAACTATAACGAATTAGCAGATATGGAAAAAATCATTGCTAATGTAGATTGTCCTGTTGTCATGGACGAAGCTTATATGGAATTTGCAGATGGTAAGGGTGTTGATCCTAACGATATGCGTCCTTTGGATAAACTGTGGCTGGTGGCTGGTTCTACTTTGAGCCTGTTACGTAAATATAGCAATTTCATGGTGTTTAAGACTTTCTCTAAGTGCTATGGCTTGGCAGGTTTGCGTTGTGGTTACGGTATTGGCTCTGTTGGTCTGATGCGTCAATTAAGCAAATCTGTATTGCCCTATACTGTAAATGCCTTGACTCTCTTAGCTGCTAAAATTGTTTTTGAAAACAAAGCACTTTATAGACCTCGCACTAAGCTGATTCGTGCAGAACGTGATAATATGGCACAGGAGCTAAAAGACTTAGGCTTCTATGTTTATGATACAGCAACTAACTTTGTTTGCTTCCGCGCACAGGGCGAATTAAAGGATAAGCTTGCTGCTGCTTATAGAAAGAATTATTCTGATAGACTACCGGATTTAGTAGCTAGCGGAAAGATGATGTTTAAATATTTTATGGCTAATAGCATTTTAACCCGCGATTTTACCGGTCATCCGGTTCTGACTGGTTGCTTACGTGTAACTGTAGGTACACCTGAGGAGAATGTGATTATTATGGCTAAGCTGAAAGAGCTGTTGGCTGATTTATAAGAGGTAACGATATGAGATACGGAGAATTAGAACGAGCTACTTTAGAAACCAGCGTTAGTGCTTCCTGGGAATTAGATGGTACAGGCATGTGTGAAATTAACACCGGTATCGGCTTCTTTGACCATATGCTGACTCTTTTGGCTAAGCATAGCTTCACAGATTTGACTGTACAAGCCCAAGGAGATCTTGATGTTGATAGTCATCACACTGTGGAGGATTGCGGTATTGTTTTAGGGCAAGTATTAAAAGAAGCTATTGGCGATAAAGCTGGCATTCATCGTTATGGCAATTGTTTCTTGCCTATGGATGAAGCACTGGTACAAGTATGCTTAGATTTTAGTGGTAGACCTTATTTAGTATTTGACGCAGATATTCCTAAGGTACAACTGGGAATCTATGATGCAGAAATGACAGAAGAATTTTTCCGTGCTTTAGCAGTTCAAGCTGGCTTAACTTTACATATTCGTGTACTGTATGGTAAAAATACACACCATATTGTGGAAGCTATTTTTAAAGGCTTTGCTCGTGCTTTAGCTGAAGCTATTGCTATTGATCCGCGTGTTAATGGTGTCATGAGCAGCAAAGGAAGCTTATAATGAGTGAACAAATTGTTATTATAGATTATGGCATGGGTAATCTCTATAGTGTTAGCAATGCAGTAGCTGCTGTTGGTGCTGAACCTATTGTAACCTCTGACAAGGAGATTATTGCCCAAGCTAAAAAGATAATTCTGCCAGGTGTAGGTGCTTTCGGAGACTGCATGGCTAATTTAAAGAAAAGTGGTTTGATTCCTGTTATTAAAGAGCATTTTGCCAAGGGAACACCCTTTTTAGGAATTTGTCTAGGCATGCAAGTGCTTTTTGAAGGAAGCGACGAAGATCCTGATGTAGAGGGGCTTGGTTATTTTAAGGGCCAAGTAAAAAAATTAACTACTAAAGAAAAAATTCCCCATATGGGTTGGAATAAATTAGAATTGCGTACCGCTTCTCCTTTGTTGAAAAATGCAGATGGAGACTATGTTTATTTTGTGCATAGCTTCCATTGTGAGCCAGAGGATAAGAGCATTATTACTGCAGTTTGTGATTATGGTCAGGAAGTTACTGCTTCTGTTGGTGCAGGTAATGTTCAGGCTTTTCAATTTCATCCCGAGAAATCAAGCCGTGTAGGCTTAGCCCTACTAAAGGCTTTTAAGGAGTGGCAAGTATGATTTTATATCCCGCAATAGATATTCGTGGTGGTCGTTGTGTAAGACTGACTGAAGGTCGATTCGACGCAGAAACGGTTTTCGCAGATGATCCGGCTGAAATGGCTTTAAAATGGGCGGCTTGTGGTGCAGAATGGTTACATTTGGTGGACCTGGATGGCGCTGTAGCTGGCGAAGGCAAAAATATTCCTGTTATTAAACGTATTCTTGAACAGGTTAAATTACCTGTGGAATTAGGTGGTGGCATTCGTAATATTGCAACCATTGAGAATTTGTTAGAATTAGGTGTTACTCGTGCTATCCTTGGTAGCGCAGCAGTAAAAAATCCTAAGCTAGTAGAGGAAGCTTGCAAAAAATTCCCTGGGCATATAGCTGTTGGCATTGATGCTAAGCATGGCGAAGTTGCTACTGAAGGCTGGCTGGAGGGGAGCGGTATTGCTGCTACTGAACTTGCTAAGCGTATGGCGCAATATGGTGTAGATAAAATTATCTTTACTGATATTAGCCGTGATGGCATGCTGATGGGTATTAATGCAGAGGCAACTGCAGAAATTGCACGTGCTAGCGGCATTGAAGTTATTGCATCCGGTGGTGTAGCTTCTTTGGAAGATATTCGTAGAGTTAAAGCTTATGAAAAGGATGGTGTAACTGGCTGCATTATTGGTAAGGCTTTGTACACTGGTGCTGTTGATCTTAAGGCGGCTTTAGCTTTGTCCAAGGAGGACTAAGATGCATACAAAAAGAATTATTCCTTGCTTGGATGTAAAGGAAGGACGCGTTGTTAAGGGAACAAATTTTGTTGGTTTGCGTGATGCAGGTGATCCTGTTGAACGTGCTGCAGCCTATGACATTGAGGGTGCTGATGAATTAGTGTTCCTTGATATCACAGCCTCTTTTGAAGAACGTAAAGCAATGCTAGATGTAATTAGAAAAACTGCCGGTCAGGTGTTTATGCCTTTGACTGTTGGCGGTGGCATTAGCACTGTTGATGATATTCGTAATGCTTTAAGAGCTGGCGCTGATAAAACCTCCGTTAATTCTGCGGCTGTAAAAAATCCTCAATTAATTGCGGATGGTGCTAAGCTGTTTGGTAGTCAATGCATTGTTTTAGCAATTGATGCTCGTAAGGTTGGGGACCATAAATGGGAGGTTTATGTTCAAGGTGGACGTAAGCCTACTGGTCTGGATGCTGTAGAGTGGGCTAAAAAAGGTGTGGCTTTAGGTGCTGGTGAAATACTTTTAACTAGTATGGATGCTGATGGCACTAAGAATGGCTATGACATTGAATTGACCAAAGCCATCAGTAGTGTTGTAAATGTTCCTGTTATTGCCAGTGGTGGAGCTGGTAAATTAGAGGATTTTTATGACGTCATTGTAGAAGGTGGAGCAGATGCAGTTTTGGCAGCATCTCTTTTCCATTATAAAGAACTGACCATTGCTCAGGTAAAAGAATATTTGCATAGCCGTGGTGTTGAAGTAAGAATGGAGTAAGTAATAAATATGAAACCTGATAATTTTGATATGGCTGTCATAAAGTTTGATGACCGTGGCCTAGTTCCGGCTATTGTTCAAAATGTTAAAGATGGTGCTGTACTGATGATGGCTTGGATGAACGAGGAAAGCATCAATTTAACCTTTGAAACTGGCTATACCTGGTTCTGGAGTCGTAGCCGTCAGGAATTGTGGAATAAGGGTGCCACTAGTGGTAATCTGCAAAAGGTTGTTGATATGCTTTACGATTGTGATGGCGACACAATTTTGATTAAAGTTGAAGTTAATGGTGTTGCTTGTCATACAGGTGCTTATAGCTGTTTCCATAATCCCATGTGGAAATAAGCTGCTTTCACTAGACAAAACATATTGTTTTGCGATACAATATAATTAGTAAGTAAGCATTATATACAAAGGCGGTAATATCATGTATAAAAAGATTTTGGTTGCTGTTGATGGCAGCGATCTTTCCTTTAAGGCTCTTGAACATGCTGAAGCTTTAGCAAAGGCAACTGAAGGCGAATTGTTATTATTGACGGTTAATGATAATACAGCACATTCTACTCAACATAAGAGAATTGGTTTGTTTGAAGAGTTTTCCGATAGCACTGGTAATGTGCAAATTTTTAACGACATTCTTAATGTTATGGTGGGGTCTCCTGTAAAGTATAAGCTGCGTTCAGAGAATGGTTCTCCTGCTCAGCTTATTATCAAGGTTGCTGAAGAAACGGCATGTGATACTATTGTTATGGGTAGTCGTGGTTTAGGTAGTTTAACTAAGCTGTTTGTAGGTAGCGTTAGTTCTGAAGTAATTAATAAGGCGCAAATTCCTGTTGTAATCGTAAAATAAATTTTTAAAGGCTATATCTGTATAAGCGGATATAGCCTTTCTTTAAAAGTTGGAGTAAAAATGTATTATTTAGCTTGCTTTGGTGATAGTTTAATACAGGGGTTTCCTTTTGGAAATAAAGCTTCTTGGGTTGCAGAGCTAGAAGCTACTGATGAAATAAAAGCTCTTAACTATGGTTTATGTGGCGATTGTACGGATGATATTTTTGATCGTCTCCGAATGTTGTATTTGCCAGAGAATGTCAGACATATAGTGTTCCTGGGTGGAGCTAACGATATACTTCAAGGGGTACCAGAAAAATTCACGCTGGAGGTTTTTAGAAAGTTAATTGCCTGGTGTGATGATAAAAAATATAAGCTTTGCATAGTTCTTCCCTTAATAAGTAGCGATGATTTCCTAAATCGCAAATTATTAAATTTACGGCAAGAGCTACAGATGAAATTTAAGGATAAGGTTTATCTTTTGGATTTACAGCCAGCTATTGGTTTAGATGCCGGTACTAGAGCTAAGGCTTATCTGGATGGTGTACATCCTACTGTTGGCACTTACAAAAATATGGGAGCGTATGCAAGACCTTTATTATTGGAATGGCTTAAGCAATAAAATCGGGAAATTTAATTTTCTCGATTTTTTTATTTATCTAGATAGATAACTATGAGGTTTGACTCTTTACCTCTATTGTAATATGTGATAAAATTATACTATTATGGAGGACTATGTATTAGTGAATTTATAAAGTCCTTTAAGGAGGCGACGCTTTGGTCACTGAACCAATTACATATGGAACTTTGTACCTTTGCGCTACGCCTATAGGTAACCTTGAAGATATGACACCGAGAGCCTTACGTATGCTCCAAGAAGCCGATCTTATAGCTGCAGAGGATACACGACATACACTGCAGCTGCTAAATCATTTTGGTATTAAAGGCCACTTGATTCGTTACGATGAGCATAGCAAGGAAAAACAAGGTGCTTATCTTTTAGAGGAATTGTTAGCTGGTAAAAATATTGCCTTGGTTAGTGATGCGGGTTTTCCTGGTATTGCTGATCCTGGTGAAGCTTTGGCTAAGGATGCTATTGCAAATGGTATTCGCGTAGTACCTGTACCTGGTGCAAATGCTGCTCTGTGTGCTTTGATAGCTTCTGGTTTGCCGGCTTATCCATTTTTCTTTGGAGGCTTCCTACCAAAGAGCAAGAAAAATAGACGCGAACAGCTGGAACTTTGGAAATACATTCCTGCTACCATGATTCTCTATGAAGCACCACATCGCATTGAGGAGGTGCTGGAGGATATACTTGCTTCCTGGGGTGATAGACCTATCTGTGCTGCAAGAGAGTTAACTAAGCTACATGAGGAATTTTATCGTGGTACTGTTTCCTCCTGCTTAGCGTGGTTGCAAGAGCAGGGGGCACGTGGTGAGTTTTGCTTAATCATTGGACAAGGAACTGAGGCTGCTCCAAATGAGGAAGAGGAGTTGGATCCCTTGGATGAAGTAAAAAAACTCATTGCAGAAGGTATGGATAAAAAAGCTGCTTTACAACAGGTAGCTAAAAAACATAAAATTCAAAAACGAGAATTATATAATCGTTTATTAATAGAGGATGAAGGAGAGAACTGACATGGATAAAAATTCTTATTATATTACAACCCCTATTTACTATCCTAGTGATAAGCTGCATATTGGTCATGCTTACTGCACCACTGTTGCAGATAGCTTGGCGCGTTTCCACCGCTTAAAAGGCGAGGATGTATTTTTCCTGACTGGTTCCGATGAACATGGTCTGAAAATTCAACGTAAAGCTGCTGAAAAAGGCATTACTCCTATTGAATATGTTGATGCAATTATTGCTAACTTTAAGCTGCTGTGGAAGCAATTGAACATTTCCAACAATGACTTTATTCGCACTAGTGAAGAACGTCATCATAAGGTTGTTCAAGACACTTTAACTAAAATTTATGAACAAGGCGACATTTATAAGAAGAACTATGAAGGTTTATATTGTGTTCCTTGTGAATCCTATTGGCTGGAACGTCAATTAGTTGACGGCAAATGCCCTGACTGTGGCCGTCCTGTGGAAAAAATGCAAGAAGAAAGCTATTTCTTCAATATGTCTAAATACGCTGGCTGGTGGATGGA
>JAKSOK010000169.1 GCA_024405615.1 Phascolarctobacterium sp. | reverse complement strand
TTTTTAATGATGTAACCTTTGGTTATGAACCTGAAAGACCTATAATTAAGAATCTCAATCTGAAAATTTTACCTGGTGAGACGGTTGCTTTTGTGGGCAGCACAGGGGCTGGCAAAACTACCATTGCTAATTTGCTGCTGAGATTCTATGAGCCTCAAAGTGGTAGAATAACTTTGGACGGTATAAATATTGCTGATGTTGCTCAAAAAAGCTTGCGTGAAAATATTGGCTTAGTACAACAGGATGTATTTCTATTCTCAGATAGTGTAAGTCATAACATTGGTTATGGTAGAGCGGGTGCTTCCAAAGAAGAAATTCATGCTGCGGCTACTAGTGCTGCAGCGGATGAATTCATTCAACAATTACCAAATGGTTATGATACGGAGATAGGTGAGCGTGGCGTTAAATTAAGTGGAGGACAAAAACAACGCTTAGCAATAGCAAGAGCTTTTCTAAAAAATCCTAAGGTTCTAGTATTTGACGAAGCAACTTCTGCTCTCGATAATAAAACTGAAAAGCAAATTCAGGAAAAATTAGAAATGCTTTCTAAAGGAAGAACTACTTTGATAATTGCACATAGATTATCTACAATACAAAAGGCAGATAAAATTGTAGTGTTGAAAAATGGTACAGTAGTTGAGCAAGGCCGACATGAAGAACTTTTAAATAAGAAAGGTGCTTATTACGAGTTATATAATGCTGCGTAAATTAAAAAGGTTGTAAACTAATATGCTTACAACCTTTTTCTTGTATTGTATATGATATCGTGATACACTAAGAATGTAAATCAGGGTATTTTATTAATATTAGAGTTAACTACAATTATATTGCTCAGGTGATACGGAGGTAGCAAAATGAATAAAGTATTAGCACTTTGCAGTGCAGTGGCATTGACGATTAGTTGTAATGTTGGTTTGGCTAGTAATTTTACGGTTGTGGATAAAGAACCTAACAGTGTGTTTTTATATATGAATCAGTTTGAAAAAAGTTTCTACAAGCCTAATAGTTATCATGTTTTGTTCCAAAGTAATAAAAATGATAATAAGCTGTATGTTGCAGATGCAGAATCTAAAAACTTATTTATGGTTTTAGAACCTTATGAGGATGCGGGGGTTGCTTATTCTGTAAAAGAAATACCTGTTAAAGAAGCAAATTGTGGTTTGTTCGAGGTCACGGCTACTGCTGGCGCACATGCTCAAAACCTAGGTTATTGGATTATTGGTGCTAAAGACAATCATATTAAAGTTTATGTTGATTATAAAACTTTAGCTAAAAACGGCTTTGACCCGGAATCCTGGAATAGGCTACATGGTAAATATGAAGCATATAATGGCAATTATGCAATTTCCAATACAACAGAATATATGCCACCCTGGGGACAGACTAGCGCGGATTTAATAGATGTTGAGAAAGCTAAATGGGCATGTGTTTGGAATGATAAAAAGCAAGGCTTTGATTTGCAAAAATTAGAACCTGAGCGTGCAGCATTTATTGATGATCAGTATAAAGCAATGGTTTATATAGAGCATTTTATTAAAGGCAATAAAAGATTTGCTGGTTTATTAAATAACGGCCAATTATCCTATGTACGTCATAATCCTGATGGCAACGATGGTTTAGAGGTGCATGAGATTTCAGTGATAGAAGATGATGGCATGAAGATTACTACTAAAGCAACCTTTAGAATTAACGAGATTGCCGACGTGCTTTATTACAATATGAATAAGAGAGCCTTTGAAAAGGTTAATTAATAAACTATAAGTTTTTTTGTTGACTTTGTTCTAGAAATGTGGTTTAATATTTTTATATGATAAACCGATGATGAAGAAGAGTAATAACTATAGCTTTAGCACAGAGAACTGTTGATGGTGGGATAACAGTATGAGGCAGGTTATGAATGGGCTTCTGAGGGCAAGAGGAAATACATTTATGTAGAGTATTTGCGCCGGAGTTAATCCTTCGTGAAAAAAGATTTGCGTATGGTTGTACGTATGAGAGGGTAGAGGTAGACTCTATCAAGCCGGGTGGCACCGCAGGTTATAATAACTATTTATCCTGTCCCAGCAGACTGTTAGTTTGCTTGGATAGGATTTTTTATTTACTATCTTAGTAAATTTTAATGCAAAAAGCAGAAAGGATATAATCATGGCTGAAGAAAAGAAGATTCCCTACAAAATTTATTTAAATGAAGAAGAAATCCCCAAACAATGGTACAATGTACGTGCCGATATGAAAAACAAACCAGCTCCGCTGGCTGATCCTGCAACTGGCAATCCGTTGCCCGCAGAAGCTTTAAACGTAGTATTCTGTGAGGAATTAGTAAAGCAAGAATTGGACAACGATACTGCTTATATTGATATTCCTGAAGAAATTCAAGATTTCTACAAGATGTACAGACCTTCTCCGGTAGTAAGAGCATACTGCTTAGAAAAAGCTTTAGGCACTCCTGCTAAGATTTACTACAAATTTGAAGGCAACAACACCTCTGGCAGCCATAAGCTGAACTCCGCTATCGTACAAGCTTACTATGCTAAGAAGCAAGGTCTTAAAGGTGTTACCACTGAAACTGGTGCAGGCCAATGGGGTACTGCTCTGTCCATGGCTTGTGCTTACTTTAACCTGGACTGCAAGGTTTACATGGTTAAGGTTTCTTACGAACAAAAGCCCTTCCGTCGTGAAGTTATGCGTACTTATGGTGCAAGCGTAGTTCCTTCTCCTTCCATGGATACTGAGGTCGGCCGTAAAATTAACGCAGAGCATCCTGGCACCACTGGTTCCTTAGGCTGCGCTATTTCCGAGGCTGTTGAAGTTGCTGTTACCAATCCTGGCTACAGATACGTATTGGGTTCTGTACTGAACCAAGTATTGCTGCATCAATCCGTTATCGGCTTAGAAGCTAAGGCTGCTTTGGATAAATACGGCGTTAAACCCGATATTGTTATCGGCTGTGCTGGCGGCGGTTCTAACTTGGGCGGTTTAATTTCTCCCTTCGTAGGCGAAATGCTGCGTGGCGAAAACGACTACAGAATCATTGCTGTTGAACCTGCATCCTGCCCCAGCTTGACTCGTGGCAAGTTTGCTTATGACTTCTGCGATACCGGTATGATTTGCCCCATCGCTAAGATGTACACCTTAGGCTCTAACTTCATTCCTTCTGCTAACCATGCAGGCGGCCTGCGTTATCATGGCATGAGCCCGGTTGTATCTCAACTGTATCATGACGGTCTGATTGAAGCTACCTCCGTAGAACAAACTGCAGTATTCGAAGCAGCTACCAAGTTCGCTAGAACTGAAGGCATCCTGCCTGCTCCGGAATCTAGCCATGCTATTAAGGTTGCTATTGACGAAGCTATGAAGTGCAAAGAAACCGGCGAAGAAAAGACCATTCTGTTCGGCCTGACCGGTACTGGCTACTTCGATCTGGTTGCTTACGAGAAGTTCAACAACGGTGTTATGACTGACTACATTCCTACCGATGAAGAATTACAAGCAAGCTTCGATAAGCTGCCTAAATTTTAATAGTATATATTAATGAAATGAAGCTCACTCTTGCAATAGGGTGGGCTTTTTCATTTGTGTAAATAGGCGAAGAACACTAGTAAACCGCAGTCAACAAAAAGGTTGACTAATTTGAACACAGGCTATATAATGTATAGTACTGAACTTTTAGCTTGTAAGAGTTTTATTGCTCATAAGCTAATGTACGGAGGTTAAGCTGTGTTTTCAGTTGAAAATTTAAAGCATTATTATAAAGATATAGATGGCAATGAAGTGCACGCTCTGGATGGAGTGAGTCTAGAGATTGCAGATGGCGAGTTTGTGGCTGTAATTGGTGCTAATGGCAGCGGCAAGTCTACCTTGGCGCGTCATCTGAACGGCCTCTTGGTGCCGACCGAGGGCAAGGTAATGGTAGAGGACATGGATACCCTGGACGAAGCTAAGACC
>JAKSOK010000168.1 GCA_024405615.1 Phascolarctobacterium sp. | reverse complement strand
TTGCTATGTATTTACTTTCTTCGATTTTCTTAGGTGCATACTTGCTATTACCAAGTATGCTTTAAGCTAAGCTCGCCACTATAGCCATGACCCTTTTTACCACACTCATAATTAACTTCACAGCTAAGCGACCAATTAGGCACAGTCACTACCTCGCTGTTAAGGCTGAAGACAAGCTTATTCTTATCACCTTCACCGAAATTGGTATATCTATGTGTCGGATCTGCTGTATAGTGATAGTTTTGCTTTGGCTCTACGCCAGTCAAGTTACGTTTGTAACCTAAACGCATGCCATAAGTACTGCTATTGGCAAAACGACGCTCTAAACCAACACCTGCTTCTACACCTGCATAAGTGTTATTTTGAGAATCCACTTTCTTGTTAAAGGGCTCTGCCCCACTTTCTGCATAAGCCTTTTGGTTGTAGCGATTCAACTGCAATTTACCATAAGGAGCTACATGCCATGCTCTATTATTATCATGCTGCAGATCATATTTATATTCTGCACCAATTTCCATAATATTGCTATCGTATTTAGCTTTGGTGCTCAGCTCCAGGCCACTTAAAGTGCGATTAAGTTTGTTCTTACCCCAACCATAGTCAGCATAAACAAGTGCTTCTGCAGCACCTTTATTATAACCACCATACACACCTAAACGGTAATCCTGCAAATCGTTTTGAATTGTCTCTGCTTCAAACTTGCCTTTAGCATAGCTGCCAAAGAAACCAAAACGCCAATCCGGGCTTACCTGTTTATCCCAACCTATGCTATAAGCATCAGTCTTAAAATCACTTTCTGCATTAATTGAGCCTTTATTACGACTAACCTTAGCCCACATATCGTACTCTGGTTGCACTATAATATCCATCGGTTCAGCAACAGCTTCCCCTTCAGTCAAGTGCTTAACAGGAACATTTACATTCACGGTCTTTGCACGATTAACTTGGCTTAAACGCATGCCCAAGGTATTATGCACGAGGTTATTTTGTTGCATAACCGCAGGAATATTAGCACTTTGTCGGCCTTTAATTGCCTTCAAAGTTTTGTTTGCTTTAGCAGGCTCCATTTTAAATAGTTCGCCGACCAGCAATTCCTTTTCCGTAGCACCTTGTTTAGCTAAGGTTCTTGCTAAATTGCCCATCTCCTCAGCAGCTTGAGTCTCTTCTAAAGTATCTGTTGTCGCAAAGTCCAATCGTGTTAAATCGTCGTTATAGACGGCCTTTAAAACGCCATTATTATATTCTTTAGTTTCTGTAAAACTCAGTTTTTCACCATTTACAGTTACAAAATCGCTAATGTCATAGCTATCTCCAGGCAGATAAATTCCGTTAGGGTTAATTGCTAAAACCGTATCCCCCTCGATGGAACCATTAATCTTTATAAACCCTTGATTACCTGCATTACCGATAAATGCCAGAGACCCACCGTCATTGACAACAGTTCCCTCAATGTTCAAAAATGTAGCGTTGCCATTGGGCAAAGTTGCACTAATCATGCCTTTATTAATCAGCTTGCCAGTGTTATCATCACTAAAACCGGTAGCAAGTTTACTGCTCATATTGTTCAGTTTAAAGTTTTCGCCCTGCAAGATAGCTTCAGGAGCAACAATAACTTTAGTTACATCAGCTGTTCCAGCAAAAGCAAAAGTGCCAGAATTCACATTGATACGCATATTCTCTTTGCCAGTGATATTGCCGTTATAAATAAAGTCTGCATTGATATTCAGATTAGTTACAAGGTCAGGAATGTAGGTATCATAAGCATACTTCTCTCCTTTATACTGAAGCATAATTGACTCATTAGCAACTTCCTGCCCGTTCTCGATACGGGTAGGAGCCACATAGCCGGTTTCAGCAGCACCGGTATTGAAGTAATAATTAGTATGTTGAGCATCTTCCTTGGGAGCAAAGTCCTTCCAGTCAGAAGAAATATTACCTGTAATACTCGCTCCTTCCAACACATTAATGTTCTCTACAAAAGCATTTTTGCCGATATAGACGGCGTTTTTGCCGCCACTGACAGAACCGCTTAAATTAAAGTTGTTGACCAACGCACCATCTAATTCCGGTGTATTACCATCTAAAACAAAAGGAATAGAATCAAAGGAAATATTTCTGCCCTCAGTCAGCAGGCCATCACTTTCATTGGCCAACCTACTGTACCGTATATAGGAGCCACGATATTCGCCAGCAGAACCAAGCATATTAGCGCCAAAATCGAACTGCACGGCATTACCGGTCTCATGTGTAGCAGTTACCTCACCTTTGACATTCAATTCATGACTATTTCCGTAGGACTGCAAAACGCCAATACCATTAATACCGTCAGCATGAACCTGGCATTCTTTAGCTATGGTTGTGGTATTACCTTCGCCATCAATGCGAACACCTATGGCACCCAGACCATTGGTCAAAATATCGCCCTGTTGCGTGATATTATTATTGCTACCAAAAACATGAAGTCCAACGCCATAATATGCATTGTTATATGTATTCGCTAGATATGCTGTTCCTTCGGCATTACGGGCTGAGTAGCCAGCTTCATTGATGAAACTCAGATTGCTTCCATAAACTGAACGCCCATATTGGTTGCGAATATCAATATCGTAGCCGATATCCTTCATAACTGCAAGTTCTAGTTCAGTGTTTGTAGCATAGTTACGGTATTGATTATGGCTCATTAGAATGGGCAAAGAAGTATGACTCAGTTCAGGGTAAAAATACTTATTGTCATATGGTTCCCAAGTATTGACGCCAATGCCGTACACTCCTGAGACGGGTGTCTTAAATTTCTCAGCCCCATTGAGCAGCTCAGAAACATTATCCCCCACAAAGAATGCTTTGCCGGCATAAGGAGTATCGGCATGAGGTTGCTTGATTCCTCCCTCATCAACACCTTTACCATATATATACATGTTATCAACGACGAAGAAATCATCCATGCTCAGTTTTCCATCAGCTTCTTTTATCATGGACTCTGCTTTTACAGTAGGAGCAATGTATTGGGATGCCTTTGCCATATTGCCGTTTTGATCCATCAAATGAGATGCCCAACCATTCAGCTGTTCATTGAATTTAAAGATGTAGTTATATTTTCTTTTGTACCAATCATCGCCTTCATATTCGACAGCAACATCAGTTATATAATTTCTGTGGCTATCCATAGCCCTTTGAGCAGGTAAAATCATTCCTAAAGCATGAGTCAATTCATGGTTCAAGATGGGAATCAGATCCGCACTACCTTCGGACGATGGCAAATGACTGAGATTTTCTACATCTATTCTCATACCATACAAGCCCTTGTTGGAATCCCACTCCTTGCTGCCGATATAATCCCCTACAGTTATTTGTCCAAAAGCAGTGTATTCACCAACTTGAAGTTCTTTGGCGTACAAATCACTAAGGTTGGAAAGGTGTACAATTTCCCTATTCTGTTGAATAACATCAGCCAGAATATTTTCTGAAACATGCTTATAATCACCACCAACACCTACAAGATTCCATGGATAAGCATTAGCGTTAGCATATTCATTAGCGGATACAATAAATAGCTGCAATGGCTTTGTATTGTTAGTTTTGATTACATCAGCCCAATACTTTGTGCCGATAACAAAAGCCTGATTAAGAAGGGGCGATACTTTTTCACCAGTTTCGGAATCTTTTAGCATCTCGTATTGGCTTGTATAACTATAAAGTCTTAAAAGCTTTTCGCCCTCAGGAATATATACAAGTTCAAAAACCTGTTTGCCTTGCTTATCGAAAACAGGAACAGCCCAGTCCGTAATGTCATTATCATTGGAAGTATATTTATATGTCGGTACAGCTTCTTTTGGCAACCATTGTCCATCTAGGTAATCATAGGTAGTTGCGGCAAAAGCGCTATTACCTGCAGCTATACTACTAGCCAAGATAGTAGCCAAAATTATTTTTTTCAGCTTTTTTCCCTTGTTCATCATCATAATTTCCCTGCAAACATTTTGATTATTAATTCTAGACAAAT
>JAKSOK010000167.1 GCA_024405615.1 Phascolarctobacterium sp. | reverse complement strand
AGATAACATAACTCTACCTCAAAATCTAATCTATTAAACTTACTTTTTATAGTATAGGCCAAATATAATTATGTTCGGTCAGCTTTTATATATTTACATATTTATTAAATATTAAAACATTACCTACCGAAATACTCGTTAAACTATATAGTACCATAAACCTCGGCTATGGTAAAGAAAAATATCTCAGAGATAATATGGACATAAAAAAACAGCACCCCAACTATCATTTGAATGCTGTTATACTTTATACAGTCTGTTTTTCCTGAGGATGTAACAGCTTTCTCAATGCTATTACAATGGCAGTTCCCATAAGGATGTCTGTAAAAAGCCAAGATGCCGGATATACAAAATGCAGCACCTCGTAGGTATTATACCAATGCTGAATAGATGCAAGCCAAGTCAAACGGAAGCCACAAATGCCTGTTACCATAAGAACTGTCGGCAGATTTGGATAGCCCAAACCTCTCAAACTATAGCTTAGCACCTCGTAAACTGCGGATAGTATATATGGTAGCAGGATAATTTGCATTTTCATGACTGCAAAATCAAAAACTATCCCCGGTTTACTTACCAAGCTAATTAGTTCACGATGGAAATACAACGTAAGCCAACTTGTAAAAAGTGTTATGGCAATATTTTCAGAAAGCGCACAGATGATAATTTTCTTACAACGTTCATATTGCTTTGCTGCATAATTCTGACTCACGAAAGTTACAGAAGCATATTCGAAGCCTGAAATAAAATAGTAATTTAAAGATACAAAGGCCTGTGCAATAGATGCTCCTGCAATAGCCTCTGGTCCAAAGAAATTAACCTTCGCCTGTACTGCAATATTAGCAAAACAGAAAATACAACTTTGAATACCTGAGGGAATGCCAATCCGAAGAATTTCCTTCAGTTCCGGCAAAGAAATGCTTAGTTCTTTTAATTCCAGATGTAAATAGCCCTGTTCACGCATCAAAAGAACAACTACTATACCTGAAGAAATAACATAAGACACAACGGTAGCAATAGCTACCCCCGCTACGCTCATGTCCATAAGTGCTACTAAAATAAAGTTTAATACTGCATTAATAACACCAGAAAAAATCAAAGCATAAAGAGGTCTTTTAGTATCACCCTTACAACGCAAAACCGCCGAGCCAAAGTTAAAGACTACAATAAAAGGCATAGCCACAAGATAAATTCTTAAATATAGCGCTGCCGCGTCGTAAATTTCCTTGGGTGTGCTGATTAATGTCAGAACAAAGTCCACACAGAGCATGCCAACTAAAAGTCCTAGGAATCCTAAAATTATGGCTAGCATAATACTAGTATGCACAGCTTTCTTGATACCTGTTATATTATTACTACCGATACAATTGGAAATAATAACATTAGAACCAGTGGAAATGCCGATGAGAATAAAGATAATAAAGTTGATTATCTCCCCGTTCATGCCCACTGCTGCTAAAGCATCACTACCCGCAAAACGACCTACAATGCCAACATCCAAGGCATTAAGGAGTTGTTGTAAAATACCAGACAGCGCAGCGGGTATAGCAAACAATATTAATTTGTCCATAATGCTGCCGTGGAGCATATCCATTTCTTTCGAAGCAGCAGAAGCAAACATATTTCCATCTCTTTTCAAAAAAGCTATACGCTATATTATAATAAAAGCCACAGCCCTTGTAAAGCTGTGGCTTTTCTGTCTAATTAAGCCTTTTTATTATCCCAATAGTTCCAACCAATAATTACTGCTAGCAGAGTAGCAACCGCAATAGCAGTGGAAATTGCGGAATGAGTTACACCTGCAATAATGAAGCAAACAAAGGCAATTGCACCATTGATGCATGCATAAGGTAATTGAGTCCTTACGTGATCCGCTAGGTCACACTCGGCACCCATGGACGATAGAATGGTCGTATCAGACAATGGGGAACAGTGATCGCCAAACAAACCGCCAGACAGAACTGCACCAACACAGATTGCATAAGGAATACCGAAAGCATTACCCATAGGAATTGCTAAAGGCATCAACATTGCAAATGTACCCCAGGAGCTACCGGTAGAGAAGGAAATCAAAGTACCAAACATAAAAATACATGCCGGAATCAATATAGGTGTAAAGTTAATAGCCTTCAGTACTCCGATAATATATTTTGCAGTACCAAGTTTGCCTAACATTGCGCTTAAAGACCAAGCTAACAACAAGATGATAGCAACCTCACTCATACCTACAGCACCTTTTGTGTAGATTTTAAAGGTATCTTTAAAGCTCTTAACTTTAAAGCAAGTCATCATAATCATTAGAGAAATGCCTGCAACGAAATAGCCTGTGGTTAAAGCAACGCGGAAAGCATTGCCAGGAATCTTCGCAAAGGGGAAACCCAAAGGACGCAAATCTACTAAAAGGGTAATGAAAACCAAAGCAATCGGAATTATCAGCATCAGAGGATTGGAATTACCAATGGAATAACCATTTTCATCTACTGGAGCGACATAATCGTCCTCCATTTCTTCTGGAATAGGATTATCTTTAACAGCATCCTCAGCTTTTTTCATTTCTGCAAAGTCCTTCTTAGTGAAAGCAACCAAAGGAATCATTAATACAGCCAGGATAGTGTAGATTTGGAAAGGAATTGCTTCCATAAAAGTATCATAGTCGGACAGGTTCAAATGTAATTGTTTGAACTGTGCCTCGATTAAGCCCATAATATATACACCCCAACCGATAAAGGGAACTAATACCGCAACAGGAGAAGAAGTAGAGTCCAGGACCCAAGCCAGCTTTTCACGAGAAAGCTTCAGCTTATCGAACAAGGGTCTAAAAACAGGTCCTACTAACAACGCAGTACCTAAATCGGAGAAGAAAATAAGAATGCCGCCCAGCCAAGCGCCTAACTGTGCCTTCAAAGGAGTATCTACAACTTTATGTACATACTTAGCGAAAGATTGAGCGCCACCGCCATTTTCCAACAGCTTAATAAAACCGCCAATGAAAATAATCAAAACAATATTGCCAGCGTTATAGCTGTCTTGTACCTGTTTGAAGAAGAAGTCGCCAACCAACATCTTAACCGCCAGGAAGGGGTTGCCACTCGCCAGTAATAATACACCTGCGAAGCAACCACATAAAATAGAGAAAATAACATTTTTTGTTGCTACCGCCAAACCAATTGCCATTAAGGACGGTATCAAACTCATAAATCCAAAGTCCAAAGTACACACCTCTCTTTTTGAAATTTAAAAAAGCCAAAGGAGGACTATGGAACTTCTTTGGCACATATTAGATATTATACTATAAAGTTTTGTAATATACAATAAAAATAAACTGAATCTTTATGCGATATTTATGCATAAAGATTCAGTTTTCTCAGTCTTATTAATTAAATTTTATTATTAGCTATAATTTCTGCAACACCTTTAGCCGCTGTATCTACAGATCGTTTGATACGCTCTGCCAATTCTGCAGTACTAGTTTGCTCCTCTTCTTCGGACTCCAACCACTGGAAGCTCGCCTTCTCCCTCCCACTAGGCTTCTTTAGACTACTTAATCTTTCTTCCTCGGACTCCAGCCATTGCAGTTCTAGCTTCTTCTTAACTACCGTTTTTACCTTAGGAGCGTTTTTAGCTACAGCCTTCTGTACATACTGTCCTATAAGCTCTGGATAAGCTCTCAAAAACTCCAACAGTTTTTTCAGAGTCTCAGCCTCTGCATCAGTGCAACTAAAGCTATGCGCCTTTCTCGGCTCCGCGCTTTTAGGTCTACCAGCACCTGGTCTAGCTCCGCCACGGCCACTCTTTTCATTTTCAAATTCCAGCTTTTCCATAACTCCCATCTCCTTTATTTTTGAATATATTATAACTTATTCAAACTTTTCTGTCAATGAATTTCTTGTAACTTTTTCAATTAAATTATTTTATCATCTATCATAAATATTATACACAAAGCATAATAGTCCCATAAAAAATACCCCTTTCCAGAATTTAGAAAGGGGTATTGTAAAGCAAGAAAAGCTTT
>JAKSOK010000166.1 GCA_024405615.1 Phascolarctobacterium sp. | reverse complement strand
CAAAAAGAAATCGTTTTCGTTCCTGTTGAAGGCGAAGGCATGGCTAACCTGAAGAAAAAATATCCCTTCTACATCGACTGGAAGATTCCTAAGGCTACCTACGACACCAAAGCTGACACCAACACTGCAGCTGTTATGAACGTTATGCTGGTTTCCAAGAACCTGTCCGACGCAGTTGTTTACGACCTGCTGGACGGCATCTACTCCAAGAAAGGCTTAGAAACCATTGGTGCTTCTCACGCTACTGCTAAGAGAGAAATTAAACCTGAAACCGCTCTGCGCGGCATCACCGGTACCAGCCTGAAGCTCCATCCGGGTGCTGAAAAATACTACAAGGAAAAAGGTATCATTAAATAATCTACCTCTAGTTTTACATCATGAAACGTAAATCGGTGCTCATCACTGTTTTGCTGGTAATGCTTGCTGCCGGGCTTTTTGCCTGGCAGCAATTATCATCAAGGCAGTATTTAATTATTTCTGATTATGAGACAAAAACAGTTTATGTCAAGGCGCCCGTAAAACCTGGTGATAGACTTTTCTTTGGTTGGGTTCATTCCTTAGAGAAAATTCCCTGGCATGAATATTACCATATCACGGACAAGAATACTTTAATGCTCGAAACCATATCTTTTCCTGCCTTCGGTGCTGGCATTCCTGCAGATAGAGGCAAAAAGGTACGCGTTGAAAACGGACTTATATATATGGAAGAAATTAATCAGGAATTTGAACAGTTTGACTGGATAAATTCCCATTTCGCAACCCGTGATATAAAAATTAATGACAAGCTCCTAACCACCGGCAATAATTTACCCGAGCATACAAGACTGATTCTCAAAATCACAAAGGGGGGATTTTAAGTGGATGAGAAGAAAGTTATTTCCTTGGATACTGACAACTCCGCTGAAGGAAAAGCTATGCAGGAGCAAGGCGAAAAAATAATGAAAAAGCTCGATAAGGAGTCTGCCACTAGAACCCTTACCGGCGGCCTAAAAAAAGCCTTCTTTTTCCTGTGCATTCTCGTTTCCTGTTACCACCTCTACTGTGCTGCCTTTGGTAGTCCTTTAGTTTTGGTACATCGTTCTATTCACGTAGCCTTCATGCTGGCTATGACCTTTATTATGTATCCTATGTGCGCAAAGTCCGACCATGCTAAACCTAGCATCCTAGACTGGATTTTGGTTGTCTTATCCTTTGCAGCACCAATTTATATGTCTACCGACTATTTAGGTATTGTTGAAAGAGCTGGTAATGCTAACCAGACGGATATGATCATGGCTACGCTTTTGACAGTCCTAGTTCTGGAAGCCTCTCGTCGCGTAAGTGGCAACACCCTTTCCATTTTAAGTATTATCTTCATTCTTTATGGATTGTACGGTCGTTCCATGCCAAGCCTTTTCATGCATCGCGGCTACGATTGGCTCAGCCTTTCTAACCATTTCTTTGCTAATACCGAAGGTATCTATGGTACCTCCGTTGACGTAGCGGCTAGCTACATTTTCCTGTTCATCCTTTTTGGTTGCGTAATGCAAAAATGTGGCATGGGCCAATTCTTCAACGATATCGCCCTTGCTTTAGCAGGCCATACTAAAGGCGGTCCGGCTAAGGTTTCCGTTATCGCTTCCGGTTTCTTAGGTTCTATCAACGGTTCTGCAGTTGCTAACGTTGTAACCACCGGTGCTTTTACCATTCCTCTGATGAAGAAAACTGGCTATTCCAAGGAATTCGCTGGTGCAGTTGAATCTGCCGCTTCTGTAGGCGGTCAGCTCTTACCGCCCATCATGGGTGCTGCAGCCTTCATCATGGCCGAAATGTTAAGCGTTAAATACTCTCAAATCATCGTTTGGGCAGCAATTCCCGCTTTACTCTACTATTTAGGTATTATCATCCAAGTTCAGTTGCGTGCTTCTAAAGACGGTCTGGTAGGCTTACCGAAGGATCAGCTGCCTAAAGCAGGCGAAGTAATGAAAAAACAAGGTCATCTGCTGTTACCTGTTATTTTCTTACTGTACATGCTGTTCTTCTCCGGTACTACCGTTATCTACTCTGCAGTTTTAACTATTGTTGTAACCATCGCTGTTTCCATGCTCCGCAAGGAAACTCGTATGACTCCGCAAGATTTCCTTGATGCTCTGGCTTTAGGCGCTAAGCAAACCGTTTCCGTTGCTATTGCCTGTGCCTGCGTAGGTATCATCATTGGTGTTTCCTCCAAGACCGGCTTTGGCTTAACCATGGCCAACACCATCATTTCCTTGGGCGACACCAGCTTAATCTTCACCTTAATCTTCACCATGATCACCTGTATGATTTTAGGTATGGGCTTACCTTCCATTCCTGCATATATCATCACCGCATCCATTGCAGCTCCGGCTTTATCTAAATTAGGTATTGCTCCTGGTGCAGCTCACATGTTCTCCTTCTACTATGCGATGTTTGCAAACCTCACACCGCCTGTAGCGTTGGCATCCTTTGCGGCAGCAGGTCTCTCCGGTGGCGATCCTATGAAGACTGGTATTGCTTCCGTTAAATTGGCAATCGCCGGCTTCATCGTTCCCTTCATGTTTGTTTACTCTCCGCAATTAATGCTGATCAACACCACCCTGCTTCAAGGTCTCTGGGTAACCGTTACCGCTTGCGTAGGTGTATTCATGATCGCAGTTGCTGTTGAAGGTTACTTCATGGCTCCTGTAGCAATCTGGTTGCGTGCCATCATTGCTATTGGTGCTTTAGGCCTGATGAATCCTGGTATCGAAACCGATGCTATCGGCGTTGCTCTCTTGGGTCTGTTAGTATTCCTACAAAAGCAAAAAGCTAAATAACTTCCAAAAAAATTAACTCCTGCAAAATTTGCAGGAGTTTTTTTATGCTTATAAGGGCTTATTCAATTTCTCTGTTTTCTTCCAACAGCTCTACAAAGCGTTTTCTAATGGGATTTAAATCCAGCTCGCTATCATAAATTGCGGAGTACACGGTTTTGCCGGTATTAAAGGGAGTGGGTAAAACTACTAAGTCGCTATATTTTTTATAAACTTCTAATTTCTTTTCAGGAACGATACCTATACCAATGCCATCGGCAATAGCATGTAAAATGGTCATAGTGTCATTGGATTCGGCTACGATGTTTAATTTGCTAAAATCTACATCAGAGCTATTGATTTTGGAGGTAATATTTCTATGGGTATAAGCAACTACGGGATATTCATAGATATTATTGCTCTTGTTATGTTTTTCATAAAGTTTAGCAGAAGCAACGAAATAAATATTTTCTTCCCACAGGCGCATGAAATTCATATACAGGGGATGGTTATCGATATTGATAAAGCCAAAGTCTACTTCTTTGTCTTTAATGGCTTTTACTAAATTTTCCATGGTGAAATGGGTTTCGATGCGAATGCACATATCAGGGAATTCTGCATACAACTTTTGTAAAACGCTGGACATTTTATAGGCAATAGATTGAGCGGTTAAGCCTATGCGTAAAACGGGCTCGGTTTCTCTATAAACTGCCATTTCTTTAACGCTTTCTTCGTGAGCTGCCAGCAGGCGTTCTGCCACGGAAACGAAGGCACGACCAGCGGCGGTGAGAATTACGGTTTTGCCAACGCGTTGGAACAGGGGCACACCGTACATTTCTTCTAAGGAAGCGATGTGGTTAGAAATGGTAGGTTGGGTTACGTTTAATACTTGGGAAGCTTGGGTAAAGCTTTTGTATTGTACAACGGTTAAAAAAGAGTTTAAAATTGCTGTGTTCATGTTTGTACCTCATCATAAAATACTCATAAATTACCTTCGACTAGGTCGAAAATCCTCTTGTTTAATATTTTAACCCAGAATGCCAATTTTATCAATAAATTAATTTTAATTTTTTATAACAATTTCTTATAAATTAGGGTATGTTATAAAACATGTATCAGGAAAAGCCTCTATTTTACAAAATAATATAGCTAATGTTATATTTTCTTTGTAATAATTCATCGCGGAAAGTTCACAGATATTTCACATATGTGAAATATAATAATTAGCAAAAATCCCTTTTTTAGCTTATTATGTAAGCGTGATAAAAAGGGAGGCGAAAAC
>JAKSOK010000165.1 GCA_024405615.1 Phascolarctobacterium sp. | reverse complement strand
CACGTTTCTCCTGGTGTAAATCGTCGTTTCCTGTGGAACGAATGGCAAAAGGCAAAATTGCAACAGCTTACACATGACTGTCGCCGTTCAACTTGTACTGGTTGCGGTATTTGTCCGTCCTTAGGGGTAAAAATCGTAGACTATAAGGAGGAAAGCAAATGAAACTTCGCATGCAAATAACTAAAGACCGCGATATTCGTTTTATTTCTCACTTAGAGTACGTGCGTACTATAGAACGTGCAATTCGTCGAGCTAAATTGCCAGCTGCTTATTCTGAAGGCTTTAATCCCCACATGAAATTTGCTTTAGCGTCTGCTCTCGGTGTAGGTGTTGTCAGCTATACAGAATTTGTAGAAATTGAACTTTATGAGGATGTTGATGTTAAAGCTGCAGCTGAAGCTTTAGACAAGGCTTTACCTCGTGGTATTCGTGTTTTAATGGCTGATCATGTAGATACTCATCATGCTGCTTTAATGGCACAAGCTGCAGGTGCGGCTTATCGCGTAACCTTACCATTTAAAGATGATATTCAAGAGGCTGTTGCTAAATATAACGAAGCAGAAACTCTTATGTTTAAAAAGGCTGCTCCTAAAACAAAAGCAGGTTTTAAAGAAGTTGATGTAAAATTCTTTATTCCGGAGTTAGAAACTATTCAAGAAGGAGATAATACTGTTTTTTCCTTCGAATGTAAAATAACTCCCACTGGTAGTATGAAAGCTGTTGATTTATTAAATGCTCTTAATGAAGCATATGGGCTGCAACTTCCTGTGGAAATGGCTGATATTGAACGCTTGCGTTTATATCGTTATGCTAAAAATGGCAAAAAGATTGGCATGTTAAATACTGATGCTATTAAACTTGCGTAATACTGGAGAATGTTATGAAGATTAATAAAGTTGCCATTGTTGGTATGGGTGCTTTGGGGTTAATGTATGGCGAACATATACAAAATGCTGGCACTACTGAGCTCTGCTTTATTATGGATAAGGAACGCAAAGCAAGACATCTGCATGATAAATATATTATCAATGATGTAGAAAAACAGTTTAAACTGGTTAGTCCTGAAGAAGGAATGCCTGTTGACCTAATAATAGTTGCTACTAAATTTGGTGGCCTAAAGGATGCTATGGAAGAAATGGCACCTTTCGTAGGTCCGGACACGATTATTTTTTCTGTACTTAATGGTATTACCAGCGAAGAATTAATGATGGCTCGTTTTGGTACAAAAAACATTTTACATTGTGTTGTTTTAGGTATGGATGCTGTACGTGAAGGCACAATCTTAACCTATCAACATAAAGGCGTTGTGAAAATTGGTGCTGTAGCTGCAGAGAATCAAGCTGCTTTAACACAAGTATGTGAATTTTTCGAAAGCATAGCGTTACCATATAGTAAGGAACAGGATATTTTGCACGCTTTGTGGGCAAAGCTGTTGTTAAATGTTGGCATTAATCAAACCTGCATGATCTATGAAACTAGCTATGGCGGGGCTTTTGATAATGAAGAAGCACGCACCAATATGTATGCAGCTATGCATGAAGTAATTGATGTTGCCAAAGCTGAAGGCGTTAACTTAACAGAAGCTGATTTCGAAGGTAGTGTCAAAGTGCTTAAGGGCCTAGCTTATGATGGTTTGCCTTCAATGCGGCAGGATGGACTTGCTAAACGTAAAACGGAAGTGGATTTGTTTGCTGGTACGATTGTTGCCTTAGGAAAAAAACACAATATTCCTACACCTGTAAATTGTTTTTACTATCAGCGCGTCAAAGAAATGGAAGCTAAGTATTAATACTTAAATATATAATATATGGAAGAAAAAGCAGAAAGGAGGTTTGAAATGATTGCAAAAATAATTATAGGCTCTAGTGAAGATGAAAATAGAATGGGACTTTTAGAAGACGGTCAGTTAATGGAATATTTAGTAGAACGACATGGAGAACAGCATTTAGTTGGCAGTGTTTTTAAAGGTAGAGTATGTAATGTAGTTCGAGGAATTCAGGCTGCTTTTGTCGACATAGGTACGGAACAAAATGCGTTTCTTTATTTGGGGAATGGGTTGAACGTTACTGAAGGACAAAGTCTCTTAGTACAAATTAGTAAGGATGCTCGTGGCACAAAAGGACCTACTGCAACCTGCGATATTACTTTGCCTGGTAAATATGTGGTGTTAGTTCCTAATGCAAACTATATTGGTATTTCTAGAAAAATTACCGAAAAAGAGGAAAGAGATCGTTTGAATGCCATTTGTTCTAAGCACAAACAAGAGGACGTAGCGCTTGTAGTTAGAACGGCTGCTGCAGGTGTTAGTGAAGAAGCATTAGCTGCTGATATTAACGAATTGACGGCTGCTTGGAAAATAATAACAGCACGTGAAAGATTAGCTAAGGCTCCTTGCTTGTTACAACGTGAACTGGATTTGCCTATACGCATTGTGCGTGATTATCTCAAACCCGAGCTGCAGGAAATTGCTGTAGATAGTCTAGATATTTATATGCGTCTAGAGGAACTTTTAAAGCAAATGCCACAGGGAAAATATATAAAGCTTACAATGTATCGCGGGCTCGAAGATATTTTCAAATATAACAATTTAGATGAAGCTGTAGCAGGTATTTCTGATAGACAGGTCAATTTGCCTAGTGGAGGTTATCTAGTTATAGATTATACAGAAGCGATGACTGTAATTGATGTTAATAGTGGCAAGTTTAGTGGGCGCGAAAGTCTTGAAGAAACTGTTATGCAAATCAATAGAGAAGCAGCAAAAGAAATTGCACGTCAATTACGCTTAAGAGATATAGGCGGCATTATAGTGGTAGACTTTATTGATATGCATACAGAGGAGCACAAGCATGAAATTCTTGATGTTTTGCATAATTCCTTAGCTGGAGATAAGCTGAAACCTAAGGTTCAGGATATTACAGTTTTAAATTTAGTTGAGATTACCCGTAAGAAATCTAGACAAAATCTTAGCTCAGTATTATATACGGATTGTCCTGTTTGTGGTGGATCTGGCAAGGTTCAGAACCAGGCAACCTTGGCTTTGGAAATCAAACGTAGATTGAGGAATCTTTTGCAAAGACGTTCTAGCTCTAAAAATGTGCTTTTGGTAGTTAATCCGTGGCTTTGTCAATGGCTAAAGGAGCACAATAATCTAAGGGATTGGGAAAGAGAATTGGCTTGCTCTTTAACGCTTGAAGAGGATGCAAGTTTGCATCTAGAAAATTTCATGATTTTGGATAATTGTGATTGACAAAAGCTGTTAAATTTGTTACAATATTTCAGTATGGACGCAAAGGGTCCGTCCCCAACCGCGCGAAGAGGTTCCGTAAACTCTTAAATGAGTACCGTATTTTGGCGAGTCTATCATTAAGGGAGGTGCAATGAATGTACGCAATTATTAAAACCGGCGGCAAACAATATCGTGTAAGCGAAGGCGAAGCAGTTCAAGTTGAAAAACTGAATGCTGAAGTAGGCGCAGAAGTTGTATTTGATGAAGTTCTGACCGTTGTTAACGACGCTGACGTTAAGATTGGTGCTCCTGTAGTTGAAGGCGCAAAAGTTACTGCTAAAGTTGTTGAACACGGCAAAGCAGACAAAATTTTCGTTTTCAAATACAAAGCAAAAGTTAACTATCGTAGACGTCAAGGCCATCGTCAACCGTTCACTACTGTTGAAATTACCAAAATCGAAGCATAATTTATATTATGATTAAGGTTGAGGTAAAGCAAAATGAGCAGGGTATGATTATAGGCTACAAGGTCTCTGGTCATGCTGGTTATGCAGAAGAGGGCGAAGATATTATCTGCAGCGCAATATCTGCTTTAACACAGGCTCCGCTCATGGGTCTTGAAAGACATTTGAAATTAAAACCGGTTTATACTGTTGATCAGAAAACTGGTATTCTCGAGGTAGCATTGAACAGTGCTCCTAATGACTTGACAGAAGCAATTTTGAGAACTATGCTCTTGGGTGTAGCATCAATTGCTAATCAGTGTCCGAAATATGTTCGCATCAAGAACATAGGAGGTGAAAGTAATGTTTGAAATTATTCTGCAATTACATGCACATAAAAAAGGTACTGGTAGCTC
>JAKSOK010000164.1 GCA_024405615.1 Phascolarctobacterium sp. | reverse complement strand
AGAAAATGCTTGCCGTAGAGCTAGCATCTTTACTATCGGCGGTGTTTTACGTAGCGGCTTTGAAATTGTTTTCGGCATGTTTTTTGACTTAATTCCCATCGTAGTATCCTGGGGTGTTGTTGCTCTTTGCATCGCTACCTATACACCGGTCTTCGATTGGATTTCCTATCCTATGGGTCTGTATCTGCAACTCTTAGGTGTGGAAGAAGCCTTCAAGGCTGCTCCTGCAACCCTCATTGGTTTTACTGATATGTTTATTCCTGCTTTATTATTAGGCGGTGTAACAGCGATCAAAACCAAGTTTATAGTAGGTGTTCTGTCCTTGATCCAAGTTATCTACATGACAGAAGTTGGCGCTATTGTTATTAAGAGTGAGGTTCCTTTGGGCTTTAGTGGCCTCTTAGCTATCTTCTTAGAAAGAACTATCATCGCTATTCCGATTATAGTCCTGTTTGCTAATATGGTACTTTAAAATAAACAATTTAATTTGTTTAAGACAACTGTGAACTGAACAATAAAAGACTATGCTTATTTTTAAGCATAGTCTTTGTTTTCTTTTTTCATCCAATCTCTAAAAAGCTACTGCAGGGTTTATCAAAGAAAAGCTGTACAGTCCCTGTTGCTCCGTTACGAGACTTGGCAACCTCTAGCTCAGCAATGCCTTCTTCTGCACAGCCCTGTCGTTCATAATAATCCTTACGCGAGAGCAGCATAACTACATCTGCATCCTGTTCTAGAGAACCACTTTCACGCAAATCACTAAGTAGCGGTCGTTTAATAACTCTATTTTCTACAGCTCTATTAAGCTGGCTAAGCGCTAAAATAGGGATTTTCAACTCCAGAGCAAGCGCTTTCAAGCCATTAGATATCTTAGTGACCTTAACATAGCTATCATCTCTTTGCTCAGTTTGCATCAGCTGTAAATAATCAATGACAACGAAATCAGGTTTATTCTTCCCCATTTTATGAATTAGCTGACGTAATTTATTAACCGTAAAATTACTTTCCTGTTGAATAATAACACCTAAATCAGCTACATTCGCTACAGCCTGGCAAAGGGCATCACTTTCTGCATCAGATAAGTCACGTGGTTCCTGAATCTTTGCGCCATCTATGTCAGTTAAAATTGCACTACAACGGTCATATACTTCTTTAGCAGTCATTTCCAAGGAAATAAAGAGCACTTTTTTATGTTGTTTGCCTTCGTTAATGGCTGCATTAAGTACAAAATTCAGTGCCAAGGATGTTTTACCCATACTCGGTCTAGCTGCCAGCAGGTTAAGACTTCCTGGCTTTAAGCCCTTTAGAAGATTATCCAAACTACTAAATCCCGTCAGGATTCTTGCAATACAATCAGGATTTTCTCTAGCTGACATTATCTCATCTATATAAGCAGAGGTCTGTACTAGCATATCTACAGGCATAACGGCCGTATTGCCAGAAATTTCCTGCGTCTTCTGCTGTACCTCAGTCCAAAGTTTTTCCTGATCCAGTTCTAGGTCTTTACTTTTATAGGCCAATTCTAAACCTAGCTGTTGCAGCTTACGTCGTTGAGCATAATCTTGCAATTTACTTAAATAGCTATCCAACTGTGCTGCTGTAGCCATATGCTGAGATAATTGCAGGATATACTCAAATCCACCCACAGCTTCCAGCTTATCCATACGCTTTAGGGTGTCATTAACAGTAATCTGATCAATAACTTCATCCTGCTCCACTAGCTGTTGTATAGCTTGAAAGATAACCTGATGGCGAGCATCTGCAAAATCAGAAGGCTGCAACAGATTATTGCAAGTTTTAACTGCATCACTATCTATGAACATACAGCCTAATACATGTTGCTCTATTTCCTTATTACAAAGTATTTGCATTCAGTTCTCCTAGGTTAGCATTACTACTGCTATAGTACTTACAAACTTTCTTTGAAACGCATTTATAAAATTGTGTTCCGTTCTCTGAACAACGCAAGTAAGGACGATGCCCATAATACCGACATTCTTTCCCTTTGCAGCTTTCGCATTTTCTCTCAGCTTGCTTAAGCCAGTAAAGAGGCCGAAGATTTTGCTCTAAAATATCTTGGGATAAGGATTTGTAACGCTCGTAACCAAAAACTAAAGCAACATTTTGCCACTCATCTCCATCGGGATAAGCATCTTTAGCTTCAGTTTTTTTATTTTCTTTATTGCCTCGTAGTTCAAGCAATAGGCTATCCACTAACTGATAGGTTGGCCACTCGCCGTTGCTTTTTAATATTTCCCCGATTTGCGACAATTCCTCTGAGCTTATTACATTGGCGTAACGTTTATAAAAGTCCACAATTTGGCCTTGTCTTGCTTTATCACTGTATAAATTATTCTTTACCCCAGCGTAAACGAAACCATTATAAAAGGCCATGACTTCTTCAACCTTTATCATACAAGCCCCTCCAATCCTTCTAGGCTAAAGAGGCCTGTGCTTTTATTTGTGGTTTTTACTCTCTTGGTAATAAAATTCGTATTATTATTCGTATTATTATTAGGTATTGCTGTTCTAAATTCGCTAACAGGTTTTCTAAAATCATCAACCCATTTGTTATTTTCACCAATGGTTTTGTGAAATTCGCTATTATATTGTCTATTTTCTACTTTTGCTTCTCTTTTATTTATCCACTGTTCATGTAATTTTTTAAGATAGGTCTCTATAATAATATTGTTTTCGTTAAGCGCATACCATTTTGTCCTATCTCCTGTTAACTTATTAAAGGAATTCTCATAAAGTAGGCCACCATCAATAAGTCTGTCTAAAGCTGCTCTCATTTTTGCCGGCGTACTGCAATGATAGATTTCTACCAAATCTGCTACACTAGCATAAGTCCAATAATGTCCGTCTTTAAAGTCTCTATGAGTATTTTTCTTACTAAAGTGCCAGCTAGCAAAATAACTTAAGGCCAACGCTGCATCGTATCCGTAACCTTCTGCAATTCCCTGGTCCATGATCCAGTTTTTGCCAAGCAATCCTAGCACTTTTTCCTCTTTGCTTGGGCAATTTACATCAAGGCTTTTTCTTCTTTTCATATTCAAGGCCCCTTTCGGTATTCTTTTTATTCTTCTACCAAATCAAGGTAGAAATGGCGATATTTAATGAAGGGATGTTCAATAAGCTTTAGTTCAAATGCCTCCTTTTCCTTAACCGTCAAGCGTTTTCCCTCCTGAGCAGGATTTTTACTATAATGCTCTGCGTTAACAATGATGCCACACTCAGCATTTTTACGAGGAATGATGATAAAGTCACCATCTTTGAGTTGTTCTAGACTCACACCATCGTACTCATTAAGAAAACTCATTTCTTCCTCAAAAACGACCTCTGCTCTATCCCAGGTATACATGCGAAAAGCGTAGCTTCTTCCATTGGGAACAGATATTTCAGATACGCGCCAACCTGAACCTATTTTTACGGCCTCAGGCAGCTTGCCTCTTCTAATCCATTGTCGCACCGTTCCGCCATTTACACCATATTGCCTGCCATATTCTTCACAGTCTAATAATCTTGCTTTTATTTCTGCGAAAATTATTTTTTGATAGTTTAGTATCTCATTCTCTTGATATTTGGCATTTATTAGTTCCACTTTAGCCCCTGGAGACTCAAGCAAAACAACATAGAACCAGTCAGAATTAGGATCAAGTGGCAAGACTTCCATCGCCTTCACTTTATTATACAAACTATCTAAAAGCCGTAAGTTAGCATTATAAGCGTGAAAATAAAATTGACCTTGAATCGATTGGTGTTTAATAGAATCCACCAATTTCGTAATACCAGCCAAAAGGCCTTCTTTGTCATAATATACACCGATATTAACATCAACAGAAGACTTCATGGTACACCTCCTTAACTTATTTGACTTCATTATACACCTTATTTTGTACTGTGTCAATACATTATGTACTGCAAAAGTACATTTTTATTTGAGTAAAAAATAAAAGCTAAAACCTACGACCACAGCCATAGATTTTAGCTTATTTCAAGTCAATATTTAATTATTTTGCTGCTAAAGCTTTTACCATTGCTTTTAATTCTGCAATTTCTGCTTTCATAGCTTGGTTATCAGCCTTAAGGCCATCTACTTCAG
>JAKSOK010000163.1 GCA_024405615.1 Phascolarctobacterium sp. | reverse complement strand
CCTGCGAACTGAGGACGATAGCCCAACTTCTTCATCATGGGGATGGTGAAAGCGCCAGTACCAGCTACGTTACCTACGGAAGAACCGGATACAGTACCCATTAAGCCGGAGGAAAGAACTGCAACCTTTGCAGGACCACCAGCAGCCCAACCAGCCAGTGCGTTAGCTAAATCTATGAACAGCTTACCTAAGCCAGTAGTTTCCAAATAGGAACCGAACAGGATGAATAAATAAATGAAGGTTGAAGATACACCCATAGGAGTACCAAATACGCCTTCAGTAGTATACCATAGATGAGCAACAAGTTCGTCAACGTCTACGCCACGATGTGCAATCAGGTTTGGCATATAAGGACCAAAGAATGCGTACATGATAAATACTAAAGCTACAATAATCATGGGCCAACCAACCACACGACGAGCAGCTTCAAATACTAAAATGATACCTACTATAGCAATATAAATATCTGTCTCAGTATTCATGCCTGCACGTAATACCAATTCGTGGAATTGTGTATATAGATACATACAGCAACCTGCACCTAAGGCAGCTAACAATAAATCCAAAGGATGAATAGATTTACGAGACCAGGATTTTCTAGCAGGATACAGCAGGAAAATCAATAAGAAACCAAAAAATAAATGTACACAACGCTGTAAGGTTGCGTCTAAAATACCAAAAGCAGCAGTATAGATTTGGAAGCCGGCAAAAACTATGCAAATTATATTGATTATCTTGCCCCAAATACCATCAAGCTCACGCTTATCAGACTCTTTATCAAACTTCTGCATGACCTCTTCAGCAGAAAGCTCTTGTCTTTTTTCTTCAGCCAACTTTGGTACCTCCCTCCATAATTTTTAATACAAAATATAATAATTTAGAACATTGTCAGCCAGTATTGATATCTATACATGACCTTAATATCCATTTTAGTTCCCTGTCCATAAATTTTACAGAGATCTAAATCAGTCGTACCGTGATGAAAGTGTTGCATAGCCTGAACAGAAATTCTCAACGGTACGGATGTAAAGGGACGATTCATTACGAGCTCGTAACGCCCATCCTTCCTATGAGTGAGTTTACCGTCGTCTGCAGAATATGAGAACCCCCAGCCTAGAGATTCAAAGGTAGTATGTGTCATAGTCATTTTATTGACACCTTCTACCCTAAAAAACTCTTCCCACAGAGTTCTTTCCACGGAATGCGTCAAGCTAATATTCCAAGTATCACCAACTTTTGTAGAATAAACAAAAGTTGGTTTATTATCCTCTGGAACAATAGCTAGAACCAGTCTTGTCCCATAATAGCCCCAAAAAGCTATTAACGTTACAAGAATTATTAACATTATTTTACTTGAATTAAAAGACCGAGAGCCGGCGCATCCCGGTCCCCGGTCTTTAAACATCGACATTACACTAGCCTAGTAATTATTTCTCGTTCAGGAACTTTTCTGCACCTGCATTTAATTTAATGGACATACCATCTTTAGCAGTCGGTTTGCTTACAACAGCAGCAGCTTTGTGAGCAGCTTTCAAACGATCCAGGTTGGAGTAAATAGCTTTGGTTACATCATAACCAGTTTTTTCGTCCATCTTGTCGGTAACTGCTAACATGCATTTTACAGCAACTTGTTTAACGTCTTCAGGCAGCTTGTAGGTACCAGCTTTAACAACAACCTTGGTATAGAAAGGATATTGTTTAATCATAGCATCAGCAACTGCGTCTTCTACAGGAACCAGAGCAACTTCATGTTGAGTGGACAATTCTTGGATAGCAGCAGTAGGCCAACCAGCGGTTACGAAGCCAACATCAACGTTACCATCTTTCAGAGCTGCAGCAGCTTCGCCGAAGGACAGATATTGAACTTTGCAATCTTCATATTTAATGCCATAAGCAGCCATGATTTGACGAGCGTTAGCTTCAGTACCGGAGCCAGCAGCGCCTACAGCAATACGTTTGCCCTTGAAGTCTTTAACGGATTTGATGCCGCTCTTCTTCAGGGTTACGATTTGTACGGTTTCAGGATACAGGGTAGCTAAACCTTGCAGGTTAGCAACTTGTTTGTCTTTGAACATTTCGGTACCGTTAGCTGCATAATATGCAATATCGTTTTGGATGAAAGCGATATCAACCTTACCTTGTTTTAACAGGTTAACGTTAGCTACAGAAGCACCAGTAGATTGGTTTGCAGCATTAGCACCGGCAATGTTTTTGTTCAGAATATCAGCAACAGCAGCGCCCAAGGGGAAGTAAGTACCAGAAGTACCACCGGATGCAATGTTGATAAACTTTTGAGCAGCAGGTTTAGCGTCTTTCTTTGCGTCTTTCTTGTCGCCACCGCCACAACCAGCAACTACAGTTGCCATAACAGTCATACCTAATGCAACAGCTAATAATTTTTTCATAATAAAAACCCCTCCTCTTCTCATCCTCGTTGGGATGTATGCTAGGTACTAGCATATTAATTATATCATAGATATTCTCCAAAGAAAACAAAATTCCTTCTAGAAAATACTTAGAAACCTAAAAAATATCGCATTAATTGTATTTTTATGCACATAAATTTATAATTATACATTTTGTCAGAAAAAGCATACGCTAATGGTAAAGGAAAAAACCTAATATTTAACATTGTTTTATCGTTAGATTTATGGTAAAATGTCTCTATATGTAAAATAGCGAAGGAGATAATTTTTTCATGGCAAATAATGCATATCAATTAAGATTACAACGTACTCTGTACGAAAACTTTTATCGTTCCATTCTTATGGATGAAATGGGCAATGTTATTGGCCGTCTGAGCCTTATTCCTAACATTCCCTTAGGTCGTAGCCAAGTTCCAGAAAATGCACCCCATGTTTCTGCAAACATTATTGTTATTGTTGAGGATGCTGACGTAAACAAGGATAACCTGATTGACTTTGAAGAACGCACCTCTTATGCTATCCTGAAGCGTTTCTCCACTGAGCAAATCGCATTCCAACAATGTCTCTTCTACTATCCTTCTCCGAAATATGTCGGTGACTGTGGTGAAGAAGAATTCCCCGGTGCAGGCTTTAAACTGACTCGTACTCTCTACAACAATTTCTATGGCGTATACTTCTTGAATGCTGATAAGCAACCTATCGGCGATGTAAATGTTGTTCCCAACATTCCTTTAGATCGCAGCCAAATTCCAGAAGATGCTCCTGACGTACCTCCCTATTTATTAGCTTTAGTAAATAGCATTGAAGGTATTAACAAGAAAAACATCATTGCTTTTGAAAATGATGCCGAAGGTGCTTTGGTTAACCGTTTCAGCAATCCTACCGCACAATTTGATCATTGCGAAATGTACTATCCTTCTCCGGCTTTCGTATTCGAACTGCCTGATGCAGTAATTGGTTCCAATGACCAACCGGATGACATTATCGAACTGTAATCTTTAATATTAACCTGCTTACATTATGTAGGCAGGTTTTCTTTTTATACAAAAGAAAAAGACAGAAACGCTTGACGTCTCTGTCTACAATGTCATTATATTATAAGGACATATAAAAGTCAACTAAAATTTAAAGACTCGCACACCTTAGCATGCGAGTCTTTTATGTTTTGCAAAGTTTACTATACTAATTAAACTAAACCTTGAGCCAGCATTGCATTTGCAACTTTCAGGAAGCCAGCGATATTGCAGCCAACCAGCAGGTTGCCAGGGCAGCCATATTCTTCTGCACATTTCTTGGAGTTAGCATAGATATCAGCCATGATGTTTTGCAGTTTGCCGTCAACTTCTTCGAAGGTCCAGCTGTAACGCATGGAGTTTTGGGACATTTCCAAAGCAGATACTGCTACGCCACCAGCGTTTGCAGCTTTAGCAGGTGCAAACAGAACGCCATTGGTTTGCAGGTATTCGATAGCATCCAGAGTACAAGGCATGTTAGCGCCTTCGCCTACAGCTTTAACGCCGTTAGCAACTAATTGTTTAGCTTCTTCTAAGTTCAGTTCTTGTTGAGTTGCGCAAGGCAGAGCGATGTCGCAAGGAATGCTCCAGATACCACGGCAGCCTTCAACATATTTAGCAGAAGGTTTAGCAGCAACATATTCTTTAATACGGCCACGACGAACTTCTTTGATTTCTT
>JAKSOK010000162.1 GCA_024405615.1 Phascolarctobacterium sp. | reverse complement strand
CCACGTCCTGCAATATGATTAGGCAAACAGCCGAAGGGTTGTGCACAGACAATGTTTTTATAGCCACTGTGCACCAGCTCCAACATTTCAGCAGTTAAAAGCCAGCCTTCTCCCATATTATTACCATAACCAATAATACCATTAACTAAGCTTTTAGTCTGCTTATAGGTGGCTGGTGCTTTATATTCCGTAGTATTCAAAGCTTTATGCAAGATATTTTCTAAATACTGCAAGTACCACAGTGCGCCTTGATTAGCTATATAAGTCAGTTTCTTCCCACCATAAAGCTTATAATCGGTAATATAAGTATCTACACAATACATAAGAAAGTTCATAAGTCCAGGAAGCATATATTCACAATTCTGTTTTTGCAGGAACTGCTCTAGTTGATTATTGCCCAGGCAAGAATACTTAATATAAATTTCACCTACAATACCGACCTTTAGCTTCTCACATTTATTAACAGGCAGAGCAGCAAATTCCTTAGCAATATTGTTCATGACACTTTGCATAGTAGAAACTGCTTGTGCTTTACCTTCTTGGAAAATCAAATCCAATTTCTTAAGCCATTTTTCACTTAACGCGTCAGTTTCACCAACAATTGCCTCATAGGGACGAATTTTATTTACTAAATACATTAATTCATCCCCATAAACACAGGCTGCTAAAAAGCGACGGATCATTTTCATATTCATGTTAAAGCCGGATTGCTCCTCCATCCCCATGACATTCATACTAATAACAGGGATATTCTCGTAGCCAGCATTTTCCAGCGCCTTGCGTAGAAGATAAATATAATTTGAAGCTCTACAGCCACCACCTGTTTGCGAAAGCATCAAAGCTGTATGCTGCAAATCATATTTTCCACTCTGTAAGGCATGAATTAGTTGTCCAATAACTAGCAAAGCAGGATAACAAATATCATTGTTCACATACTTTAAGCCTGTTTCAATAACCTCATGGCTAGTATCAGTCAGGATTTCTGCATGATAGCCAAGACTATTAAGTGCAGATTTAAGTAAGGAAAAATGAAGTGGCAGCATACCAGGAATAAGAATGGTATGAGTTGCAATCATATCCTTAGTAAATATAGGAAAATTATATTTTTCCGCATGGGAAACTAACTTTGTCATAATAACACCTTGAATTATTTCAATTCATATAGTCCTGCGGCAGCAAATAAACTACGTAAACGAATTTTAGCTGCACCTAGATTATCTATATCATCTATTTTTATTTGTGTATAAATTCTACCCTTTTCTTCTAAAATACGGCGACATTCATCCGCTGTTATAGCATCACAGCCACAGCCAAAGCTTACTAAATGAACCATATGCATGTTAGGATTATGATTTACAAATTTCGCAGCAGCATATAGTCGACTATGATAAGTCCATTGATTTAAAACATGCAAATCTGCATCTAGTTCCTTAGGAGAAATATGGCTACTAACTGCATCCTCACTAACAACCGCAGCACCTAAGCTAGTAATAAGCCTATCAATGCCATGGTTAACCTTAGGATCTATATGATAAGGACGTCCAGCCAAAACAATTACCGGCTTGCCTTCTTTTGCAGCCTCGTTGATAATTCGTTGGCCCCAATCTTTTACTTTCGCCTCAAAAGCATCATAAGCACTGAACGCTTTATTTATAGCATGAAGGATTTCGTGTTTGGTTATATCCGGGAAATAAGGATGGAACATTTCATAGAGTTTCTTCTGTAGCTTATCCTTATGCAAAAGGCCTAAATAATCAAACAAAAAATGTACCTGCTCTAGTTCATGCATATTAGCGTGCAAAACCTCAGGATAATAAGCAACTACCGGACAGTTATAACAATTTTCTGTACTATGTTCATCAATATTATAGGTCATGCAAGGATAAAAAATAAACTTCACGCCTTGTTCCAAAAGCCATTTAACATGTCCATGTAATAACTTTGCAGGATAGCAAACAGTATCACTTGGAATAGTACTCTGGCCTTTATGATAAATGGATTTATCATCTATCGGACTGGTGATTACCTTAAATCCTAAATGATTTAATAAACCTTGCCAAAAGGGCAAAAGCTCATACATATTTAGTCCTAAAGGCAAGCCAATAATCCCACGCCTAGGTTTTTCTAAATTAGGCAAGGTCTGTAATAATTCCAACTTTTTGCGGTAAAGATTCATGCTATCGTTCGGAGGCATATGTTTAACAGGGCGCTCACAGCGATTGCCACTGATAAAGCTTCTACCACTAGAGAACGTGTTTATCGTTAAATGACAATGATTTTGGCAACCTTGACAGGTTATATTTTTTACCTTATGTACAAATGCTTCTAGTTCCTCACACTTCAAAATTCCTGAGGCTTTAGCATTTTCAGAATATCTATTTTTTGCATATAAAGCAGCACCATAAGCTCCCATAAGGCCTGCAATATTTGGTCTAATCACGTTCAGTCCCATTTCTTTTTCGAAGGCACGTAATACGCAATCGTTAAGAAAGGTTCCGCCTTGGACTACTATATGTTTTCCAAGATTATCTTTATTGGTGGTTCTTATAACCTTATACAAAGCATTTTTTACAATGCTTATAGCTAGTCCAGCACTAATATTAGCAACAGAGGCGCCATCTTTTTGCGCCTGCTTAACGCTACTATTCATGAAAACCGTACAACGGCTTCCTAAATCTACAGGCATATCCGCCTCTAAGCCAATTTTAGCAAACTCTTTAACACCACATCCTAAAAGCTCAGCAAAGGTTTGCAAAAAGCTACCACAACCACTGGAGCAAGCTTCGTTAAGAAAAATATTATCAATCGCTCCATTGTGAATTTTAAGGCATTTCATATCCTGCCCACCAATATCAATTATAAAATCCACCTTGGGCTGCAAATGCTTAGCTGCATAAAAATGCGCCATCGTTTCTACTATGCCATAATCTACACCAAAGCCATTGCGTATTAAATCTTCACCATAGCCTGTTACTCCACTTGCAAGTAATTTACAATGCGGATATTTGCTATAAAATTCTTGCAAATAGTTTTTAACCGCAGTAACTGGATTACCTTTATTACTTTCATAAAAGCTATCAAGTATATGTCCTTGAAAACTAATAACCGCTATTTTTATAGTTGTACTACCAGAATCTATCCCAATAAAAGCTTCTTGCTCCTTAGAAATATCACCCAAAACAACATTATTTAATGCATGACGTTGTTTGAAGCTATTATATTCCTCTTTGTTGGCAAAAAGAGCTGGTACATGAGAAAATTTATGATTGTAATTTGAAGAAAACAGTCTTTTTAAGTCATCTATTGCAACACTCTCTTCAGCACATAAAGCAGTTCCTATAGCTACATAAAACAAACTATTTTCGGGACATACCCCTTTTATTTGCAGAACATTATCAAAAGCTTTTCGCAAATTACTCATGAAGGTTAAAGGGCCACCCAGGTAAAGTACATTTCCCTTTATCGCTCTGCCCTTAGCTAAAGCAGTAACAGCTTGATTAGCTACCGCTTCAAAAATACTTGCGGCTAAATCCTCTTTAGCTGCACCTTGATTTAAAAGAGGTTGAATATCTGTTTTAGCAAATACACCGCACCGACTAGCAATAACATAAGGTTTTTGGGCTTTAGCTGCTAGATCATTCATATCTTCTGTTTTTACATTTAACAAAGAAGCCATTTGATCTATAAAAGCACCTGTACCACCTGCGCAGCTATCATTCATACGGGCATCAAAATGGCGACCTAAAAAAAGCAGCTTGGAATCCTCGCCACCCAACTCAATCACAGCATCAGTTCCTGGATTTAAATTTTCTGCAGCAATCTTTTCTGCAAATACTTCCTGAACAAATTGAAGCTTGCAATCTTCCGCTAAACCTAAACCCGCACTGCCGCTAATTGCTAATTTTGCTTCCCTTAACTGAGGCATAGCAATTTTTAATTCATCCAATAATTCTAGAAGCTTCTCCACTATACGACTATAATGCCGTTTATAATTCGCAAAAGCAAGTTGATTCTTTGAATCTAGAACTATCAATTTTAGAGTTGTACTGCCTATATCTAGACCGATACGCATATGAGCCCTCTCCTAATAACAATTACTATTTACCTATTATATTATTATAATACAACTA
>JAKSOK010000161.1 GCA_024405615.1 Phascolarctobacterium sp. | reverse complement strand
CACACCGTATATTTTATCTCAAAATATTTTTAATTAGGCTCTCATGTCCATACTCAACATTTGCTTTTGCCAATGCTTCTCTGTAAACAGGCAGATTAGCTTTATAATTGTTCACAAATAACTCCAACTGTTCTCTAAATGCTGCAACGCTCTCCATGGCAACAGCCTCACCCACCTTATATTTTTCCAATACTTCTGGGTTCATTTCCGGTGATTGCAGGATAGGTTTATAAAAACCTATAGCAGTATAAAGCATAGCGCTCCAATGATAACGATATCTTTCTGCTGCATAAGGAGCAATAATCACATCTACTCCCAACAAGGCTTTTTGCCATTCCTCGTTAATAAGATTTTTGTGCCAAAATTCAATATTAGGGATGTCATTATATTCGCTGATGATTTTCTCAAACTCATCGCTATCCTCCTGCATAGCAGTTGCCCCTTGCATGATTAGCTTAACGGGAGTGGTAAAATTAGCCTCTTTAAAAGCATCCAAGAAAAATCGCACATTTTTTTCTCGACGATATTGCCCAAAAAATCCTAACAGCAATGGTTTATGACAAGTAAGCTCTTTATCCACTGACAAATCCATGGGTTTAAAAACTGGTGGAGGAATTAAATCCACATTTTTTAAGCCGTCATTTGCAAAATCATTGCGCAAGGTTATTACTTTTAAATGTATATTTTTGTATTGTTCACAACGCTTAGCCTGCTCTACAAAACGTGCCTTTTCATGAGGATTAATACCATGAAAAATCATATAAATAGGTACAGGAGAATTTTTTAACTCACTGCCTAAAATTGCCTTAACATAACGATATGTCGCTGTAGGAATAATCAAAGCATCGCACTGGCCTGCTTTAATCTTAGCATAGGCAGAGCTAAACCATTTACGACGACGATATTCCCTCTTTAATGAAAGAAATAGCTTTTGGATACGACTAGCTCCAGCATAAGTAACAACCTCGCCACCTTCCAAATAGTCCACCTCAGCATTATATTTAATTTTAAAAGGAAATTTTTCCGGTGTAAACAGAACAGGTTCATACCCCTGATTTCTTAGCTCGTCAACTAAAATTCGGTCAAACTCCACCTCATGCCCCGCTGGCATCACAATACTTTCTAAAATAGCAACTCTCATTATTTTTTCCTTTGTAGTTCTAACAGTTTCAAATATTTAGTCAATGTATACGAAAAATGATTACAACACAACACCAATCCCATGGATCCATCCAAAATACCGCCTTTAAAAATAGCCATTTGTATAAAGGCACCTATGGCATGACCATAAGCAGCAGCCATGCTAGTCCTTTTACCATTTGAATAAGCATTATCTGCCCAAATAGACGTATATTGGTTGAATTTTTGGAAGTAATGCTCCCAACTTGGATATGTATAATGCTCTGCATAGCCTTTTAATGGAACTAAAACGTCCTTACATTCTGGGCGCTCATGAACTTTATTAACCCATTTGACATGAGTACGTTTAAATAAACGCGCTACTCTATCTGGCTTTAAAACACCATGGTTGAATTCCTTGCCAAAAGCTACAGATTTACGTTTCATAGAATATTGCTTGTTATCGTTAGTAGACACAACTCTTTTAATATCTATGACTAATTCATTATTTAAACGTTCGTCTGCATCTAGATACAATACCCATTCAGTCTCTGTTTGTTCTAAAGCGAAATTTCTTTGCGCACTAAAGTCATTATCCCAAGCCCTGTATACCACACGAGCTCCAGCCTGCTTTGCCAATTCTACTGTGCCATCTGTACTTCCAGAATCAACTATAAGCACATCCTTTGTAACTTGCTTAGCATTCTCAATTACGGCTTCAATATGCTTTTTTTCATTTTTTGTTAAAATTAATACCGTTAGACTGCTCATTTAGTCTTTCTCCTATTTGGCAAATAATTTACGGATTCACATCCTCTGTTAATTTTTTCTTGCCCAACGCAGTACGCAATGTTTGCCGATTCCATTTATATTTATCAGAAGCAATGCTATTAGCCTCATCGTAACGATTTGATTTTACATTAAGCAAACCACAAATAAAATCGTACATTAAATCATTAGTAAAGTAGCTTTGCTCATGTTTCTTTATGATTTTAGCAATTTCTGGATAAGTACGTTGATACTCATCTCCTAGATAACAGAAAAAAGGTACTGATAAATGTTTAAAGCCTGTTTCATCCGGGTGACGCTTATGGTCGGGCAAACAACCATGATCAGAAAAATATATCATAGCTTGTAAATTTAAATTATTATTAGCATACTCATAGGTCTTCTTTAATACCCAATCCGTGTAGTATAGACTATTGGAATGTTCCAAAATCAAATTGCTTTTAGCGTAATCGCCCCATTGTGTAAATTCTTTAGGGTAGCGATATTTAAATTCCGCATGAGATCCCATCAAATGGAGAACAACAAAATTATTTTTCTGGGGATCTATCTCTTGAAGATAAGCTAATAAACTGCCATCATACTTAATAGCCTTAGCATCAGCATTAGTCCACTTTGCCACATCAGCAGTACGACCAACCAAAGTAATTGGGGTATCTGCATCATCTATATCTGTCTGATTACTGAACCAATAGGTTTTATAACCAGCAGCTTTAGCAATGTCAATAATAGTAGCGCTATCCTTAAACTCTTTCTCATTATACTGATTCTTTTCAGTTAATGCTCTTTCTAAAGCCGGAACCGTTTGTCCCCAGGATGCGTAAGCATGATTAAATAAAGTAAAATCAGGATTATTCTTTTGACTACGTAACCAAGGAGTAGTATCTCGTTCGGTTTCATAAAAAGCACTCATGAAATGACGAGAGGCAGATTCACCAATTACAAACACAATCGTATGAGGCTTAGCCATTCTTTTTGCTGATAGCGTCACCTTCAAATCCGCTAAGGTATTAGCATGCCTAGTTTTAAACTCAGCTAAATCCTTGAAATAATAATAGGCATCATAAACGATATCACCAAAACCAGAGCCTCTTAAACCATGAGGAAGACCATAACCTAAAACGCACAAGGCACACATCACTAATGCCACAGCCTTTTTACTAGCTACAGGCTTTATCGTGCTGAAGCAATTTACATTGCACTTATAAAGAATACAAGCCAATGCAATGTAAATAAAACTCGTACAAAGTAGCATAGGATAGCCTATCACTCCAGTTAAATATTCCTTAGCCTCCAAATAATTGGTCTGCATCACTGCCATGATAGCAGCTTGAGAAATACAGCTTTTATAAATCCAAAAATAAAAAATTTCTTCTAATGGAATAATTAATAACAGAAATTCTATTACAGTAATAAGTATTGTAGTAATTCGGGCACCTAAAAAAATAAGTAAGCTATATGCCAATAAAGCTAAGCCAACCCAGGACATCGCCCCTAAAAGAATATCAAAATGCCAGCCAAAGCTAGGCACTGTACTAGCATAAGTAACATGGTAACAAACAGGATAAACAGTGATCCAAGCCACAGCTACAAGCGTAAAAGTAAACCAATATCCTAAATGTACCTTCTCTCGCAGAAAAGCATAAGTAAAGGTCATTAAAAAAGCAATCGGCATAAACCTACGCATTTGCAGCATCAGCGGTCTTTGCGTCAGTCCTTGACTAGTTAAAACATAAAAGCCGTATGTACAAGCATACGCAATAACAAATCCTACAAGTAAACAAAGCCAATTTTTCTTTATAAAATTAATCATTTCATTTCCTTTATAAGTTCAATATAATTAATTCCATATAGCGATTTGTATATACCAATCATTTTATATTTTATCACAAACCATTAACGAGTTCAATTAAAAACACCTTAGGAAGCAATTACCCTTCTATATATTATAGACAAATTCAATCTCAAATCAACTTTAGTTTCAAAACATTTCAGTTTAATTTAAGATTTTCTTTACACAAAAACTTTCATATTGTATAATTGTTAAGTACAAAACATTGCACATTATATCTAGAGTCTAATAGAGGAGAAATCATGTCCGCCCCAATACACCCCCATTACAATTACAAGAAACGGATTTTGTCGGCAAAGGTTGCCACAAGCTTACCTATATCCATCCTGATGATAAGCATAAATGCATTAAAGTTATTTACAATAAAGATGGCATTACTGATATTGAGCGCGA
>JAKSOK010000160.1 GCA_024405615.1 Phascolarctobacterium sp. | reverse complement strand
CCTTGGACACGTGTAGGTTTAGAGCTACCATAAGGAGAATACAGCATATCACCTTTGCCTAACAGTTTTTCTGCACCTGCAGAATCAAGAATGGTTCTGGAGTCAATCAGAGAGGTAACTGCAAAAGCAATACGTGAAGGTATGTTGTTCTTTAAAACACCTGTAATAACGTCTACAGAAGGTCTTTGAGTTGCTAAAATCATATGGATACCAGCAGCACGAGCCTTAGCAGCTAAACGCATAACAGCAGTTTCGATATCAGCCTTAACACAAGTCATGAGGTCTGCCATTTCGTCGATGATAATGACAATGTAAGGAAGTTTTTCTTTAGCTTCTTTGTTAAAGCCATCAATATTACGAACGTGATTATCTGCAAACAGCTTATAACGACGTTCCATTTCCGCTACTGCCCAATGTAATGCACTAGCAGCCTTCTTAGGATCAGTTACAACAGGAGTTAACAGATGCGGAATGCCATCATAAATAGATAATTCTACTACCTTGGGGTCTACTAAAATGAGCTTAACCTCTTCAGGTAGAGCTTTGTATAAAATACCACAGATAATGGTATTGATGCAGACAGATTTACCGGAACCAGTAGAACCTGCAATCAGTAAGTGGGGCATTTTAGCGATATCAGCAGTAATGATATCACCACTAATATCCTTACCTAAACCAATACAAAGTTTAGAATCTTTTTTACGGACGATATCAGTATCCACAACCTCGCGGAAGGAAACAGGATCAGTCTTTAGATTGGGAACTTCAATACCGATAGCAGATTTACCAGGAATAGGAGCTTCAATACGCACACCAGGAGCAGCAAGTCTTAAAGCGATATCATCAGACAGGTTGACAACGCTATTTACTTTTACGCCAGGTGCAGGTTGGAGCTCGAATTGAGTTACCGCAGGACCACGGGTAGCAGCAACAACCTTAGCACGCACTCTAAAGTCTGCTAAAGTTTGCTCTAAAATGCCACATTGTTGCATGATTTCAGCTTCACCAGCGGCGCTATTACCCTTCTTAGGCAATGCCAAAAGTTCATAGGGCGGGAAAATGTACGCAGGCTTCTTAGGTTCTTGAGGCTCTTCTTCCTTAGGCGCATTATGAACTACAGGTTTCTTTTTATTTTCGGTTAAGCCTTGCTCTGCTAAAGCCTTTTTGTTCAAAACTTGAGCAGCATCAACATAACCATCAAAAGCAGGATTATATTTAGCTACAGCAGGTTCTTCATTAGAAACAGGTTCATCCTTTTCATCTACGCGCTTATGAATAACAAAACCTGGATGTTCTTCTTTGATATCTTCCTTAATATCCTGGAATAAATTAGGTTCATTATTTTCAGGATTTTCTTCCTCATCCTTTTGGTTGTGATAAGGATTGCTGATGATAGACTCATAGGGCTTAACAGTAAAGGTCTCTGGTTTAGTTTCGGTATTCTCCACCACAGTCTCAGCTACAGTAGAATTACTTTGAGAAGTAATTTTCGTAGCGTTACCTTCACCATAGTTGATTGCAGGACGAAGAACTACTGAACTCTTATTCTCTTCTTCCCATTCAGGAATCTGCACAGGATCATTTTCTAGCTGCTCCTTGATATCCTCTTGGGAATATACATTGTCCTGTTTGCCTAAGTTAAGAATACGCTTGAAAGTACTTTCCGGCTTTATACCTTCTGTAAAGCTAGAAAATTCATCATCGTTATAGACGTTTTGTCGCGGAGAACTAGGTTCAACCTCACTTGTTTTTACAGGTGCAGCAACAACAGGTTTAGCTTCTTTTTGTGTAATTTTCTTGGTAGCTCTATGAGTTGTTTTCTTAGACTCATCTACAGAATTAATTTTCTCGGTCTCTTTAAGAAATTCTTCGTACTCTTCATCACGTTTTTTACTGGATAGTATTTGACCCCAGGGAACCAGCAATGCAATAGCAAACAAGCAACCTGCTGCTAAAATGAAGAAGGTTGCATAGCTGCCAACAAGCTTATGAAGAACTAAAGAAATCAGTCCACCCCATAAACCGCCACCATGAGTAAGATTAGTAGGTACTAATTCCTCTTGCAGAGGTATGCGAATATGGTGGAATAAAGCAGGTCCACATATTGAAAATATAATAAAGGACACAAAGCTTGTATTTAAACGAACTAACTTAATACCTAAAAGAATACGCATGCTCATTACAAGAAATACAAATGGTAAAAGAATATGCCATCTACCTAACATGTATTTCATGATGTTATTAAAGGTATCAAAGGGCTCTAAATCCAAAGGATGCATCATGCCAAGAAAACCTACGACAGCGAGTACAAAAAATAACATACTCCAGGCTAAAGCGAAATCTTGCTTTTTCTTGCCTTGCTTAGGTGTAGCCATTATACATTCTCCTTTCAGTGATAAATCAAACTAAATAACTTAAACTTCCATGATGATAGGAAGAATCATGGGGCGACGACGAGTTTTTTCATAAAGGAATTTGCCCAAACTGTCACGAATAGCGGACTTAATAACGCTCCATTCGTTATTACCAGACATCTGGCATTGTTCTAAGGCATCAGAAACCTTTACTTTAGCTTCTTCCATTAATCCTTCAGCTTCACGTACATAAACAAAGCCACGAGAAACGATGTCGGGCCCGGATAAAATATTGCAGCTTTCTTTTTCCAAAGTAACTACAACAATCATAATGCCGTCCTGAGACAACTGACGACGATCTCTTAAAACAATATTACCAACATCGCCAACACCTAAGCCATCAACTAACAGTTTACCTGCAGGAATCTTGGCAGTAACACCAAAGCTATAAGGTGTCAATTCAATAACATTACCATTTTCACCAATGACAATGTTTTCGGAAGGCATTCCTAAGCTTTTGGCAATTTCTGCATGCTTAATTAAATGACGGAATTCACCATGCACAGGCATAAAGAATGTTGGTCTTACTAAGTTATGCATGAGCTTTAATTCTTCTTGGCTAGCGTGTCCGGAAACATGCACACCATTGGATTTTTCATAAATAACATTAGCACCAAGCTTATACAGGTTATCAATGGTACGAGAAACTAATTTTTCGTTACCAGGAATGGGAGTTGCAGAAATAATAACTGTGTCTCCAGGTAAAATGTCTACTTTCTTATGGTCGCCAGTAGCCATACGGGTTAAAGCAGACATAGGCTCGCCTTGGCTACCAGTGGTAATGATAACAACCTCATCTGCACGGTAATTATAGGTTTCCTCGATGTCAATAATTGAACCCTCCGGTGCTTTTAAATAGCCCATCTCCAAAGCAATATTGACAACATTAACCATGCTTCTACCCATAACTGCAATTTTGCGTTTATAGAAAACAGCAGCATCAACTACCTGTTGAATTCTATGGACATTGGAGGAGAAGGTTGCAACGATAATACGCCCCTTAACCCCTTTGAATTCCTCCATAAAGGTCTGACCTACCATTTTTTCACTGGGGGTAAAACCAGGACGTTCTGCATTAGTACTATCAGCCAAAAGCAACAGAACTCCTTTATCGCCGTATTCAGCGAATTTATTAAATTGAGTTACTTCACCATCAACAGGAGTATGATCTATTTTAAAGTCACCAGTGTGAATAATTACACCGATGGGGGTATTTATAGCAATTGCAACTGCATCAGGAATGCTGTGATTTACACGAATAAAATCTAAACAAAAGGAGCCTACTTCAACTTTGTCGCCAGGGCGAACAACATGCATGTCATTACAACTTACCCCGTTTTCTTCTAAGCGTCCTTTGAGGATTCCGAGTGTCAGAGCTGTACCATATACAGGAACATCTAATTGTTTTAAAACATAAGGTAAAGCGCCAATATGGTCCTCGTGTCCATGAGTTAGGAAGATACCTCTAACCTTTTCTTTGTTTTCAACTAAGTATGTAAAATCAGGAATTACTAGATCGATGCCAAGCATATCGTCTTCCGGGAACATCAAGCCTGCATCTATCAAAATTATATCATCGCCGTAGCGAAATACTGTCATGTTCTTACCAATTTCACCAAGGCCGCCCAAGGGAATGATTTGAACTTTATTATTATTTGCCAAAATATAACCTCCTTATAGTATTTTTTGCCGTACAGTTTTGTTTGAAAATGGGAAACCTAGCCGCACAAATAGTCTATTATATTATACTACAGATGTTAAAATATAGCAAATATTTTTTTGCTTTTATTAATT
>JAKSOK010000016.1 GCA_024405615.1 Phascolarctobacterium sp. | reverse complement strand
TACATTTTCATATGTTTGCTTGTTGTTTTTTGTTAAAAAAAGTTGTATTATTTAATCAAGGAAAACGTAAGGCACAAACCTTACAAAGATTGGACAAATCTTACAACTCTACTATTTAAAAAAGAAACACCCCACTCTTTTTTATTAGATGCACACCCCAGCATAATAGTTATTTTTCCTTGAAAAAGTAAATTTGAGAATTTGAGAATGAGTAAAAAAGGACCTCAATAGAGGTCCTTTTTTATTTTTTAATATGTAATTTTTAATTATTGTTCTTCAGATTCAGCACAGAAGCCAATCTTACGTCTTGGTTTATCCGGCTCTCTTACAGGAACCGCCATCAGCATAATGTTTAGTTGAGATTGATGCTGTAGCATACGTACTCTTGAACCATCCGGTAATTCGCCATAGAAAATAATAAGATTGGGATTCTTATATTTTATGTCATTAATGCTAAAGATTTCTCCCGAAGCAAAGCTAACTAAACGACCACCAGCTTGCATATTTTCAGGCAAATTAGATTCAAAATCAATAATCTCCTGAATAATATGACGACATACACCTTCAGCCATAGGAGCTGTACGTAAATCGTTAATGTCCTTACCTATATCAGCAATACTAACCATAGCTTGGTCAATACCTTCATTCAAAGGCTTCAAAGCGCCACGAGCAGAATCAGAAAAAGAACCTGTCTTATCCTCAACACTTCTAAATTTGCCTCTTAAATCCTCTTTAATTTCTTCAATATTCATTAGTTGCACCTCTACTATGTAACAAATTACTTATCAGCCTTTAAACGTTCCAACAGCTTAACTGCTCCCTCATGAATTTTGTCTTCTACATCACCTACTGCAGCCTGCTGTAAGAAGAACAGCGCCTGATTAGGATCACGAGGAACAATTTCACCCTTAAGCAGAATAATAGCTGCAGTGTACATGGCCTCGCCATACCCAAGCATTGCAGAAACAACTAATAGCTCCATGCCCTTATCTATATCTTGAGCAACACCATTACCTTCAAGATAAGCTAACCCTAATTTATACATAGGCACCTGGAAATTAAAGCTTGCAGCCTTTTCCAACCAGGCTATATCTGTTCCATTGTCACCATCGCCATAAACTGGCACATAGTACTGACGATAACATTGCATCAGGCATTGCATACCTTCTACATAACCATCCATACCAGCCATATAGAATAAATTTGCCGCCTCAAAAATATTTTGTGGAACACCTTTGCCCTCAAGATATAGCTTGCCTAAATTAACTTGGGCGGGAGCATAATTCTTTTTAGCTGCATCCTCAAACCAATGTACAGCGGACTCATAGTCCGGTTTATACAGTTCACCATCAGAGCACCAGCGACCCAACAAATCCTGAGCGCGAGGGTCCCCCATGTCTGCAGCCTTCTTAATTAAATCCGCACCTTTAGCAAAATCTTCTTCTACACCTGTTCCGGTATAATATAAAGTACCCAAAGCATAAACCGCATCAGGAAATCCAACCTCAACTAAATGCTCCATTATCTTTACAGCCTCAGGCAGCTTCTCCTTATCCTTTTGAATAATATAGGAAGCTAGTTTATATTCAGCATTTAAGTTACCAGCATTAGCAGCTTTCTGATAAAGTTCCGCAGCCTTACGCTCATTACGCACACAATTTTCACCACGAGAATAACGATCTGCCAACCATTCACAGGAAACAGGATCGCCAATCGCAGCAGATTTTTCATAAAGCTTAAACACCTGCTCCATATCTTCTGGCTTAGGTTCACTTTCTAAAATAGCATTGGCTAAAAAGCGCATACCCACAGCATTGCCTTTTTCGGCAGCTTCAGCAAATAAGCTACGTGCTACAGCCTTGTTTTGGGCAATTCCCTGACCTAACATATAACATACGCCAAGCATTACCTTAGATGGAATATGACCCTGCTGGCTAGCCTGTGCGAACAGACGACGAGCTTTGGCTTCATCCTTCTCAACACCTTCACCCTCATAACAGCGCATAGCTTCTTCAAATTGTTGCTCTACAGACAAAGTAGCTTCCTGCTTAACAGGATTCTTTGCTTTTTCAACTTGAGCAGGCAACTCAACTTTTGTTTCAGTATATTCTAAAGTCTGGGGAATTTCTTCCTTATTATCTTCAACTTCTTCTGCAGTTAAAGTTCCTTGTTCCGTACTTGCATCTCCAGTTTCAGTAGTTTCTTGTTCTTCAGCTTCTTCAAAAACCGGTACAGGTATCTCTTCCACCTCAGCTGATTGGGGTTCTATTTTTTCTTCGATAGAAGCATTATTAGACTTTTCTTCTTCAGTTTTAAATATGTTAAAAAGCTTATCAAATAAACCCATTCTTTCACCTCAACTTCAAATAACAACACTTCCAATTAAGTATAATTTTATCATATATCCTCTTTTAGAGCAATAAACTACTAAATTTTCATAAAAAGACACAAAAAAGAAACAAATTCAACATAAAAATGACAAAATACCTTTTTATAATATAAACAAAGCTAAGGAACGCCGGACCTTAAAATAGTAAAGAAAAGGAAGTATAAAATCATGTTGAAAAATTTAGCAAAAGCAACCGCAATGGTATTAGCAGCAATTACTCTGACTCTCCCCTTAGCCAATCAAGCTCTGGCAGCTCCTCATGATGCAGGTGCTACTCCTAAGCATAAGGTAGAAGTCCGTAACGACAAACACCGTAATGATAATCACAAAGGTTCCGTACAACATAGAGACAACAGACACGATAATGGAAACCACAAGGGTTGGAGCCATAACAACCAAAACCATAATGGTTCCAATCAACATAAAGATACCATAAAACATAACGAGAACCATAAAGTATGGGGCAATCATCGCAACGACAACCATCAGGGCTCTATCCAACATCAAAATAATACTCATCGTAATGATAACCATAAATGGAATAATCACCGTAATGATAACCACAAAGCTCCTACAAAACATACAGGTACCATTCACCGCAATGATAACCATAGAGGTCCTGTAGTACATCGCCCAGAATATAGACCTGAGCCTGTACATAGAGCTCCAGAATATCGTCCAGCACATAGACACTATCCTGACCGTCAAGAACACCATAGTGCAACTGGCAACTTCGTAACTGGTGCTATTATCGGTGCTGTACTGGGTGCTATTATCGCAAATAATGCCTAATCTCCTACTTTTTGTAGGCTTTCATAATAAACTCTCCAAGACATACTCCCTCAAAGCAGAAAAGCTCTGGTCAAACCAGAGCTTTTTTGTTGTTATTTTAATTATTCTTTAGGCACTTGTTTTAGGCTCAAGCCAATTCTTCCACGCTTCTCATCCACGCTAATTACCATAACCTTGATGATATCACCTACGGAAACTACCTCTAGTGGATGCTTTACGCGCTTCATACTAAGCTCAGAAATATGAATTAGACCAGCAGTCTTAATACCTATATCCACAAAAACGCCAAAGTCCGTAATATTGCGTACGGTTCCCTGCATAACCGTTCCTACTTTAATATCAGACAGCTTTACAACTGCCTTTCTAACTAGAGGTGTGGGTAAATCCTCACGAGGATCACGTCCTGGCTTAGCCAAGGCATCTAAAATATCACGTACCGTCGGCAAGCCAGCTTTAAGTTCTTTTGCTAATTTTTCCGGTTGTACTAGCTTTAGCTTAGCTTGCAGGAAGGATAACTGCTTTTTATCCTTCAAGCTCTCCGTATCCTCTCCTATTTTAGCTAAAACTTGCTCAGCTATAGCATAGGATTCTGGATGCACTGGCGTATTATCCAAAGGCATTACACCGCCACTAATGCGTAGGAAGCCTGCACATTGGGTATAAGCAGCATTGCCCAAACGAGGTACCTTCAGCAATTCTTTACGGCTCTTGAAAGCACCATTAGTATTTCTATAGGCGACTATATTTTTAGCAATAGTAGCATTGATACCAGCTATATGCTTCAACAAAGCTGCCGAAGCAGTGTTTAATTCTACGCCTACATGGTTAACAGCAGATTCTACTACATTGTCCAAAGAGGCTGACAATTCCTTTTGATTAACATCATGCTGATATTGCCCAACGCCTATTGCCTGAGGATCGATTTTTACAAGTTCTGCCAAAGGATCTTGCACCCTGCGAGCAATAGAAACAGCACCACGAATGGTTACATCATATTCCGGCAATTCTTCTTTTGCTAAAGGAGAAGCAGAGTAAACAGAAGCACCAGCTTCGCTTGTAATAATATAGCTAGTTGGCAAATTATTTTCACGAATCAGCTTCGCAGCAAATTCCTCTGTTTCAAAAGAAGCAGTACCATTGCCAATGGAAATCAGATCTACCTTATACTTTTTAATCAGCGCTAGGGCCTTTCTTGCTGCCTCTGCGGCCGCTTTTTCACCATGGGTAACATAGAGTACCCCATGATCTAAAATATTGCCTGTGGCGTCCACAATAGCCATTTTGCAGCCTGTACGATAGCCTGGATCTAAGCCCATAACTGTATGTCCCGCTAAAGGAGCCTGCAACAATAATTGTTTCAGATTTGTGCCAAAAATATGAATAGCCTGCTTTTCTGCAGTCTCCGTAAGCTGTGTTCGCAGTTCACGTTCCAGACTGGGTAAAAGCAATCTTTTAACACAATCTGCAAAAACCGCCTTAAGGGTATCCGTAAAGATAGAATTACCACGCAAATAATGCTTAGCAAAAATAGCCTCTATCTTTTCTTTATCTGCTTCTAATTTTACTTTTAAGCATTCCAGCTTCTCACCACGATTAATAGCTAAAATACGGTGGGAGGGCAAAGTACGTACTGGTTCGCTGTATTCCTTGTACATGAGGAATACCTGACCAACTTCATCAGTTTCCTTGCCTTCTACCAAAGTTGTACTCAAAGCACCAAAGGACCATAAATATTTACGTACTGCATCACGTAACGCCGCATCTTCAGAAAAGTTTTCCGCCAAAATATCCATGGCACCAGCTAAAGCTTCCTCTGCAGATTTTACCTCTTTTTCTTCATCGATATATTCTTTAGCTATTTCTAAAGCTTCACCCTTTTGAGTTTGCTGCAGCAAAATAACATTGGCTAAAGGTTCTAAACCTTTACCACGGGCAATCATGGCACGCGTACGTTTCTTCTGCTTATAGGGTAAATAAATATCCTCCAACTCTTGCAGTTTTGTAGTTTGCTCAATGGCCTGCTTCAATTCATCGGTAAGCTTACCCTGTTCAGCAATCTTAGCTAAAATATCTTCTTGGCGTTCTACAAAGTTACGAAGATAAACTACACGCTCGCTAATAGTACGAATCTTTTCCTCGTCTAATTCCCCCGTAACCTCTTTACGATAACGAGAAATAAAAGGAATAGTATTTCCTTCATCTAAAAGCTTTACAGTATCATCCACCTGCTTAGCTCTAATATTCAATTCTTTAGCTATAGTACTAGCTATATTTTCCTTTAACACATTCTACTCCTAAAACTACCAAATTATAAACCTATGCCAATACGGGGACGATGATGACCACCACCAATAGGAATGGTTGCACCTATGCTAACAGGCAATCCCAAGCCGCGTCTTTTAATCTTAAGACGACGACTATCACTCTTTACCTTTTCAAACCAGAATTTGCACATGGTACCACCATTTTCTAGCTTAACCTCAGGACTTTTAGCACCTACAACAGTATATCCACCTACAGCCTTCCATTCACCTTTGTTGGATTTTACAACCTTCCACATTTGCTTGCTCAGCTTAGGAGAATTGCTGTAAACATTGATTATATGCTCATTGGGGCTTGCGTAAACCAATTGAGAACAGCTTGCCTTATCCCCTAACAAACCTTCATAAACAAGCACAGTTTCTTCGTTAATTTTCATATATAATAAATCTTCTGCAGGATTTTTCTCTAAACGTTCCCGCATTTGTACTGCAGAAATAGTTTCTACATAGTTATCAGCAGGCATCTGCGCAATTACTTCTGCCAAAGTTTCCTCGCTTTGCTTTTCGTCCTTTTGAGACTCTTCAGGTACAAGTCTTTTCGCAAAACCTTCTTGTTTATCATCATTGGCAAACTTTTGCTCTAAACGAGCACTTTCTTTTGCTTCTTCAGTGGAGGTTGTGCTATCTGCAGCCAAAGCCTGCAGGCTAAAAGTACAGAGTGCCGCACTTAATAATAAAGCTATTTTTTTCATAATAAATAAACATGCCTCCTTTAACACAAATAGTTCATGAATAACATGAGCTTCACTTGTCTAATTTCACATACAGTAAGTTAGATGCTTCTGGATCAATTATTCACACTATCAAATCACATAAAAATTCTCACAATATCTATTATACTCAAATTCTAGTCTTTTTTGTGACAAAGATTAAAAGATTGTACAAGACTGCTCACCAATGCTATAATAAATATATTCGTAAAACATTCAAATATTCCTCTACAAGAAAGGATATACCTTATGATTAGAGATATAATTCATGACGAAATTTTCTTAGCTCAAAAATCTGAACCTGCTACAGTCAAAGATAAAAAGATTGCTGTAGATTTAGTTGATACACTCCGCTTTAACAGTGACCGCTGTGTCGGCATGGCTGCAAACATGATTGGCGAACGCAAATGCATAATTGTTGTTGCTGTTGGCAAAACAATTTTAACGATGTTTAATCCCAAAATCATCCGCAAGGAGCAGCCTTTTACTACGGAAGAAGGTTGTCTTTCTCTAACGGGTGAACGTTCTACTACACGTTATGAACGCATCCAGGTCGTTTATCAGGACGAAAAATTACGTCAGCATAAAGACAATTTTACCGGTTGGACAGCACAAATCATCCAACATGAATGCGATCACTTAGACGGTATCATCATCTAATTTCACTTACCTAAATCCTACTAAAAATTTAGACATCGATCTAAATTTAGTGGGATTTTTTATTTTCCTCGCAATCTTCCATATCTCTTGCTTCACGCTCCTTCAAGCTCTTGAACACGCTTTTAAGAGCATCATAAGCTAAGAATACAGGCATCCAACTCTCTTTTGCAAAGAACTTGAGCAACACCTTGCCTGCATTTTCAACATTTTCTGCCTGTTGGGAAAGATACATACCCGTTTTACAGTAAAATGCAAAATCCTCGCAATTGTAGGAAATAATGCTATATTCTTTATCTTTTCCAGCTGCGGAAGCCTCTGCCTTTTCTCGAGCGCGTTTAATCGTCGTAGAAGCATCATACCATCCCAGCTTCTCATAATCAATGCAATCCCAAATCTCCACATGTGCAACATTGAAACCGATGCGCGAAGTATCTGGAAACAGCTTGTATGGTCTTTTACCAGGACCAGGACAATGCACAATATATATTTCTTTATCCGTCTGTTTAGTACGCACGCAATTTAAAAACTCCCTCACAGTTGAGCTATGAATAGTTTTTTTGCCTAGCATGTCGCTTTTTCCTGCAAAATGAATTATTTCGTCAGGACCTGCACAAATACCAAAATGAGCATAAAGCGGTAAAGGAATCGCCAATTCAAGCTCCTTGCCAAACTTTTCCTTGAAAAGTTGGCTTAAAGAATCAATTTCGTAGGCACCACGATCAACTACAACAATATCGCCTCTTTTGAAGAATTGCTTTTCGCCTAAACGAGAAAGCTTCTCCTCCATAGCCTCCAAAGTTCCACGAGCAACACGTTCATAGCTATTACCAACAACTTTGACAATACGCGCAAAGCTATCTCTAGTTCTGTAAGTTTGCAATATATAGCTTAATACAGGATTGCACTTCTTTACCCGTTTGGTTTCCCAACGCTCGTCCTCTAGATTTACGGTCACCAATTCATTCGGCAAATCGCAGCGTCCCATGTACATATAAAGCATGCACATGAGCATATCCAAATGATCGCCCTCTTTAGTAAGGTTATTTTCACGAGCGTATTTTGCAGCATCTGCCAAAGAATTAACAATATCCCATATTTGTAGCCAATCATACTTTGAAGATAGCTCTGAAATTTTAGAAGGGGTCTTTTTGGCAAGTTCCTGTAATTCTTTAAGCTTCGCAGCGTCATCAAGCTTTAAATCGTATTTTTTTATACTTTTACTTAGCTCAGCTAGTACCTGAAGAAATTTTTCTTCAAACAAGCCTAAGGCTTCGCTAAGCTTTGGTTTCTTATCCTTCTCAGACATTTCTCTCCAATGTAAATTATCTAAATTAAGTCTTGCTTATTTCAAAGAATATTTCCCATCAGCCTCTTCAACTAGGCTCGTAGAAAACAGCACTTTCACAGCTTCTACTAAATATGCCGTATCCTTCACACCAGCAGTTTCATAGGCAGAATGCATTGCTAACTGAGGCAAGCCAATATCTACAGTTTTTACAGCTACCTGATTGCCTGATATATTTCCCAATGTTGAACCGCCTAACATATCCGAGCGATTATGGAACACTTGCACCGGAACCTCAGCTTTTTTGCACAGAGAACGGAAAAGTGCACCAGCTACCGCATCCGTAGTGTATTTCTGATTAGCACTATATTTAATCACAATACCTTCATTTAGGAAAGGTCTATTATTTGCATCGGATTTGTCAACATTATTGGGATGCACCGCATGACCATTATCTGCAGATACCATAAAACTATTCGCCAAAGCCATAAGATATTGCTCCTGGCCTTTTCCTAAAGCACTATTAATTCTTTGCAAAGTATCTTTTAAGAAAGTTGATGCAGCCCCCTGCTTCGTACCACTGCCTACCTCTTCATTATCATACAAGCAGTAAACAGGAATACTATTAGGCGCTTCTTCGGCTTCCAGGAAACCCTTATAACCTGCAAAGGCACATTGCAAATCGTCTAATCTACCGCTAGCGATAAATTCCTTCTCTACACCATAAATAGTAGCAGGCATACGATTATAAAGAAATAAGTCAGTATCTAAGATATCTTTAGGTTCTACACCAACTGCTTCTGCAATAATATTTTTTAAATCGCCTTGAACAAGATTACTACCGCACAAAGGAAGCATATCATTTTGAGCATTCCACTTATAGCCTTCATTAACATCCCGATTCATGTGGATAGCCAAGCTGGGAATCATTAGCAAATCCTTGTCAATATTTACTAATCTGCTTTCAACACCTTTTTCTGTTTCTACAATCACACGACCAGCTACAGATAAAGGCCTATCAAGCCAGGTGCTCATAATCATGCCACCATATTTCTCTACATTCAGCTTCAAATATTTTTGTGCAGCAACTATTTCCCAATTGTACTTTAGCTTGAAGGAAGGGGAATCGCAATGGCAAGCATAAATTTGAAAACCATTGTAATTAGCCTCAGCCTTACTAGCCTCTGCAATTTCACAATTTAAAGCAGGGACGCGGAAGGCAATGAGACTTGATTCATTACGAGTAACAAAATATCCTTTCCCTATTTCCAATTGCCAAGGTTTCCCTTCGCTTAGCTGCGTATAACCTTGCGCAATAAGCGTATTAGCAATATTAGCAACGGCAAAAAAGCTATTAGGACTTGCATTCAAGAAAGTAAATAATTCTTCATTAACAGTATTAAAATCAAAATTATGCATGAAACACCTCTTAAAGTTTACCTTGACCTAACACGGTATCTTTAACAACCTCGATGGCATCACCTTGGCTCTTGAACCACATATTGATGCCTTCACCATAAACTTCTACTCGTACTAGGCTACGTTCCTCACCCTTTTCAATAATTTCTGCAGTAGGCAATCTATCCAGGGCAGCTTCAAGTGCACTGTTTTTGCAATAGAATTTAATAATATGCAAAGGACCGGTAAACATGAACTGTACTCTTTTACGGAATTCGCCCTCAGGGAATTGCTTTTCATAGGGGATTTTAAACTTATCCTTTTTCTTTTTATAAGCTACAATACGATCAATGCGATAAACTGTAGGAATTTTATCAATATCGTCCTTGCAGTCCTCCTGCTTGGACTTGATGTAAGCAAGCATATAGAAATAATACTCGTTAAAAATAATACCTACGGGCATTACTAAACGTTCAACCTCTTTACCATCATTACGTCTGTAGGTAATCTTGATAACAGTACGCTCACGGACAGCCTCTTCCAGCCCCCAAACTGCTTTAATCAAGTCCTTACCATGACGAGGCTCAACATAATTAGTCCATTCAGTATTAATCTTATTGAGAAAACCTGTGCGTTGGTTTTGTGGAATACAGCAGGCAACAATCTCATCTTTAAGAATGCCTAACTCCTTCTTGTTTAAGCCACGACATTCCATCAATATCTTCAACAGAGTAAAGCACTCGGATTCCTGCAGCATACTACGCATGGGCGGCTCCAGTACGTAGCCTTCATTATGAGAACTATAACGCACTACCTGTTCTACATGCCCTTCGTTAGTGGAATTAGACACGAAGTTTTTAATGGTATTTATATCACGTTGAATGGTACGTACAGATACACCAAACTCATCCGCCATCTCATCACGGCTAAAGCTCTTACCTTCAATAAGCTTAGAGTACATTGTCAAAATACGAATTTGAGCACTTGAAGACTCGTCTTGAGACTCTTCTTCTAATTTAACCTCATTTAATTCTTCCAAATCTTCTTCCATATCCTGCGTCCTTTTTGTTGATGCCATTGACATAGCCCCCTATCTTTTCGGTAATTTAAACACATTATTTTATATTTATAGGCCATACAAAAATTTCTTCAAAATCTCTTTAAAAATCATTATACCACGAATTTAGTGACTTATGTTGACATTTTTTAACATTTTTGGCTTAATTATCGATAAGTGTTTTTCAATAGAACAATACTGCAATAAAAAGTAAAAGGTATACAAACAATCGTATATAAACATAAAAAATCCCACTTTAACAGCCGATATTTATATCCAGCTACTACGTGGGATTTAACATTTTTATTTACTTATTTTCCTGTAAATTTATCAGCTGATAAGCTACCTTTTCCTCAGGCAATGCTCTTGCAGTTAAGCGCTTTACTCTTTCAATATCAGCAGTACAGCAGATAGTCATACTGCCTTCATTTTCAGTTCTACGTAAACCTAAAATATCAAGCATTTTCTTAGCCAACATAGCAGTTTCCTTAGCCGGATCTACAACTTTTACAGATGGACCAAATTCTGCCTCAATTTCCTCTTGGATAAACGGGTAATGGGTACAAGACAGAATTAAGGAATCTATACCAGCCTCTTTTAAAGGAACTGCATATTCGTGCACTGCATCTATAACCTCTTGAGTACCAAACTTTTCAGCCTCTACCAAAGGAACAAATTTAGCACATGGCATAGGAAATACTCGCATATCCGGAGCAACCTCTTCTATAGCCTTTCTATGCGCGCCCGTTCCAATAGTGTACGGGGTAGCAAAAACACCCACCTTACGATTACGAGAAGCAATGTCAAGTAATTGTTCTCCCTTGGACATACCAATCAATAACAGCTGATGATCCTTTTCCAAAGTATTTATTCCCAGCATAGTCATAGTATTGCAAGCGAAAACAATAAGCTTAGCACCTTTGTTTTCCAGCCAGGTTATCATTTCATCTGCAAAGCCACGCAACTCTTCTTCAGTGCGAGTGCCATAAGGAGTTCTTGCTGTATCACCAATAAAAATAAAGTTTTCCTTTGGCATCATCTGATGTAAATGCTTCAGAACTGTAAGACCACCTACGCCTGAATCAACAACACCAATGGGTGCATTTTTATTTAATCTTTTTAATACTTGCTCCAGCAAAACAGATGCCTCCATAGTTTATATATAATACATAAAGGTTATTATATCATAATTTCAAAAAAAAGCTACTCTTAATAGCTTCTAAATGCAATAAAATCTAATTTTTACATCAAAAAAGAGTCATCCCCAGATGACTCTTTTTTATATTAGCCTAAATTGCCGATTACAGTTAATTCCATTTTCTTAGAATCTACAACATCTTTATGCAGAATAGCAGCTTCTTCCAAAGCGCCCATTCTAGACGGAATAGCCATACCGGTTTCAGCACTCAATTCACGCAGCAAATCAAAGGGATTCTCAGCAGTAGTTTCTTCACCTTTAATAGCGCTCAAAACATTATTAGCAAACTTAAAGGGGCTAGCAGTGGAGAGAACTACAGTATATGTATCAGGATCTTCCGGCAGATAACGATATTTTTCTAAAGCACGCCATGCAACCGCAGTATGAGTATCCAGCACATAATTGTTTTCTCTATATACGCGTCCAATGGTTTCTTTAGTTTCAAATTCATCTACCCAAGCACCAAAGAATTCACTTCTGATTTTGCGCAAAGCTTCTCTTTCAACTTCGTAAATTCCTTCAGTATTAAGTTTTTCCATATAGCCAGCTACTTTAGTAGCGTCACCTTCGCTTACATGATACAGTAAACGTTCCAGATTGCTGGAAACCAGAATATCCATGGAAGGAGAAACAGTCTTGTAGAATTCACGACGTTTATCATAAATACCAGTATTGATGAAATCAGTCAGAATATTATTGCTGTTAGAAGCGCACAACAAACGTTGAACTGGTAAACCCATTTGCTTAGCATAATAGCCTGCCAGAATATCACCAAAGTTACCAGTAGGAACGACAAAATTAATTTCCTCGCCTAATTTAATTTTTTTAGCAGCCACTGCATCAACGTAAGCGCTGAAGTAATAAACAATTTGCGGAGCTAAACGACCCCAGTTAATAGAGTTAGCAGAAGAGAAAACAAAACCCTTTTCAGCCAAAGATTTTGCTAATATCTTATTACTGAAGATTTCCTTAACGCCACGTTGTGCATCATCAAAGTTGCCTTCAATGCCAAACACCTTAACATTCTCACCAGGTTGAGTGGTCATTTGGCGTTTTTGAATATCACTAACACCTTCACTAGGATAGAATACCATGATTTCAGTACCAGGAACGTCAGCAAAACCTTCTAAAGCAGCCTTACCGGTATCGCCAGAGGTAGCAACTAAAATAACAATCTTATGCAGTTCGCCAGTCTTTTTCTTGGCAGCTAACAGCAAATGAGGCAACAATTGCAAAGCCATGTCTTTAAAAGCAGAGGTCGGGCCATGCCACAGCTCTAAAACACCGGTATTATTATTAACTTGAACCAGAGGAACAGGATTTTTGCCAAATTTTTCTTCAGTATAAGCTTTGTTTACGCAATCACGTAATTCTTCTTCTGTGTAGTCAGTAAGGAATTGTTTTAAAATATATACAGCACGTTCTTGATAGGACATCTTCTTCAGAGAAGCAATCTCTTCTAAAGACAATTGCGGAAATTCGGTGGGTACAAACAGACCACCATCATTTGCTAAGCCACGATTAATGGCATAAGCAGAGGTCACAATATCTGCGTCACCACGAGTACTTACAAAAACCATGATTTTACCTACTTTCTTTTATTAGAAATCTTAATATTTTTTATACTCAAAATGCAAAACACCTACATAAGTAGATAATTTATCATATCATAAGAAAGCTTTAGGTGCAAGCTTTTATGAACAGGAATACAAAGTACATCAGTCAAAGCATAATGCTGCAACTGTTGCCTTTGTAGCTTTTTGCAGTCCCTCAGGACTAGCAATGATCTGCATACCACGTTGGCCTGCGCTAATAGCTATTTCATCCCATAAATCACAGGTTTCATCCATGTAAACCGGATAGTTCTTTTTAGCACCTAAAGGAGAACAGCCGCCTCTAATATAACCAGTCAAAGGCAGCACTTCTTTAAGGTGCACCAATTCTGCACGCTTATTACCACTGACACGTGCTAAAGCTTTTAAATCTAGTTCGCCATTACCGGGAATAACTGCAAACATAATCCCGTTCTTATCCCCTCTTACACAAAGCGTTTTAAAAACCTGTTCTGCAGGCATGCCTACCTCAGCAGCCACGTGCACAGCATCCAAATGCTCTTCATCCACAGGATATTCCATTAATCTATAGGGAATCTGCAAATCGTCTAAAATACGAGCTGCATTAGTTTTTTTATTATTTTTCATTTTAAACTCCCAATATGTAGTATTAATTTTAAAATTTTGATATAATATGGTATTATAACATTTTCTGGGCCATTCTTCAAATAAATTGCCCAATTGCTACTAACTGAGGTATGGAAAATGCAAATAAAAATTATTTGTGGACAAATAGAAGTTACTCCTGGTCGTCCTGATTTAAACTTCCCTAAAATTTTAGCTGCTATAGATAAAGCACGTACCCAAAAAGCTGACATTCTACTTTTACCGGAAATGTGCGTTCCAGGTTATCTAATTGGCGATCTTTGGGAACAAGAAACCTATCTTGACGACTGCGAATATTATAATAACGAAATTATTAAAGCTAGTAAGGACATCTGCGTTATGTTCGGTAGCGTTGCTCGTGAAGTAGGCAAGCTGAATGAGGACGGTCGTGTGCGTAAATATAATGCAGCCTTTGCAGCTCAAAATGGCAAAGTTGTAGCAGGCTATTGGGGCCATGACTATGTCATCAAAACCAGTATGCCTAATTATCGTGAGTTCGATGATTATCGCCATTTCTATAGCTTAACTAAGCTTTGTGCCGAAGAAGGTCATGATGTGGTAGATGCACTTCAACCTCTTTCCATTAATATCCGTGGTGAAGAAATTCGCATCGGTCTTATGCTCTGTGAGGATGGTTGGACAGAAAACTATTACCTCAACGTACCCCAAACTTTAGCAAAGCATGGCGCTCAACTACTCTGCAATTTATCCTGCTCCCCTTACACTTTGGGCAAGAACCGCAAACGTAATCGTTTATTCAGTGCTCAAGCTAAGGAAGCAGGCGTACCTCTTGTTTATTGCAATAATGTAGGCATTCAAAACAATGGTAAAAATATCTTTACCTATGATGGATGTTCCTCCGTATATAATAGCACAGGTGAACTCATTACCTCTGCTGAAATGTATGCTGACACCTTTTTAGAGTTCACAGTAGATACTACTGATGGTAGTATTTCTGCCCCCACTACAGTAGCTGCTTTGCCCGAAGAACCTGAATCTGTTTATAAGGCAATTCGCTATGGCACTGACAAGTTTCTTAAGCAATGTGGCATCAAAAAAATGACTATCGGCTTATCTGGTGGCATAGATTCTGCTGTAACAGCAGCTATGTATGCCGATATTTTAGGGCCGGAAAATGTCCTGCTCTTAAATTTACCTTCTCAATATAATTCTGAAACTACAAAAAATTTGGCTTACCAATTAGCTAAAAGCCTAGGTGCAAACTACGGTGTAATTCCTATTTCTCAAAGCTTTGAACATACAGTTGAACAATTAACCACCACCCCTATTACTAACCTTGGCAGCGGTCAAAGCTTTACGCTTGAGCTCAGTACCCTAGTAAAGGAAAACATCCAGGCGCGTGATCGTGGTGCTCGCATTATCGCTGCCGCTAGTGCTGCTTTTGGTGGAGCCTTCTCTTGTAACTCTAACAAAGCAGAAACCTCTGTAGGTTATGCTACCTTCTATGGTGATATCTGTGGCGCTTTAGCTATGTTAGGTGACATTTGGAAGCATCAGGTTTATGCTTTAGGCAAATATCTCAACGAAGTTATTTTCCAACGCGAGGTTATTCCTGCTGAAATATTCACAATTCGTCCTAGTGCTGAATTATCTGACGCGCAGACTGTTGGTAAAGGTGGAGATCCTTTGGTTTATCCCTATCACGACTACCTGCTACGTTCCTTTATAGAAAACTGGCATAAAACCACTCCCGCGGACGTATTACGTTGGTACAAAGCTGGTACGTTAGCAAAGGAACTTGGCTGCGAAGAAAAAATTATTGATGAAATCTTCCCCACAGCCGCAGATTTCATAGCAGATGTAGAGCGTTGGTGGCGTTTGTTTGCAGGCTTCTCCGTAGCAAAGAGAATCCAAGCTCCACCTATTCTTTCCATAACCAAGCGTTCCTTTGGCTATGACCATCGCGAAGCTCAGTTAACTCCTTATTTCTCCCGTGAATTTTATCAACTCAAGGAAGAACTCTTGAACAAATAAATTATTTTACTAAGGATATATTTATATGCCTGACCAACAAGCTAATATTCAGGACAATAAAATACAGACCTTAACTGCTGAAGCTGTTTTGCACCAATTCATGGCTACAAAACAGCCTTTGCTTTTAGCTATAAATCACAAGGATTTGAAGCCCCGTCTCCTTACCGCTACAGACGATAAAGTCTATCTAGTGCTTTTTTCTACCTGGGAACAGGTTCAAAACTCTGCTAGCTTTATTGCCCAACCTATTAATGAAATCTTACAGATGGCAAGCAGTTCTCAGCTTGACGGGATTATTATCAACCCTTGGAATAAAAGAATTACTCTTCCTCTACAACAAGTTCGTCATATCTACTACCAATATTATGTTCAAAAGCACATTGTTGGCCAATGGTGGAACAGTCCCCTCCATACCGAAGATTATGAGATGTTAATGTGGGAGGGCGGTGAACCCTACGATGAACAATGGCTAGCAGATTTCCTCGAAGCACAAAATCGCCAGGTTGTTAATGTAGCCTGGTGGGCTAAAGAACAGCAAAATATTTATAAGAAGCCACCCCTCTTCATGCAGATATGGCTTGCTTTTTATGGTTTATATTGGCTCCAAACAATCTTCACAGCAGGCCTAAACACTCTTTACTACAAGGAAATGGATGAGGCTAGCATTTATTTAGGAGCAATTCTTTCTGTAGGTATCTACTTCATCTTCAAATACATGCCACGCTTCAATGACTGGTGGTATACCCGTGAAGCTAAAAAGCAAGAAGCTTTGGATAAGGCACTTTGGGAAGCTGGAGCTGAGGAGAGAGAACGCCAAAGACAATTCGAGGAAGCAGTAAAGCAAAAGGCTCAAGAACTAATTGCCAGACGTGAACAAGAAGAACAGTTTGCTCTACAGGAGTTAGCTTCAGCCTGTCAAAATTCTAAGAAATAAACTGCCTAAAATATAAAAAGCGATGAGACTAAATGCTCATCGCT
>JAKSOK010000159.1 GCA_024405615.1 Phascolarctobacterium sp. | reverse complement strand
TGCTGTTAAAACCACCAATAGTATCACTTTCAAGGCCGGACATAGAACCGCTACGATCCAGGATGAAAACAACTTCAATCAAATTTTTGTTCATAATGAAAAACCTCCGCAAATTATAATTTCTTGCATTTCTGCTTTACAAGAATAATTATAACTAGTCGGAGGTAATAAAAGGTCGCCGTAAAAGCGACAATTTATTGAATTGAGTTACCAAGACACTTTTCACCATATCTATCTAGTGTCTTATTAACGGTGAAGATATCATAGACTTGTTTTTCTAGAAAAAAGCTGACAATAATATCTGTTTTATCGTTCGGAGCCAGGTTATAGCCTGCAAAACTAAGCAAATCTCTAGCCTCTTGCATATCCAGTTCCAATGCAAGGATAAGAGCAAGTATTGTGTTTTTGCTTGTTTTATAGCTCTTGTTGCGAAGCTTAGAAAATAATCTGCGGTCAAGATTTGCCTTTTTATACAGCTCAACATCATCTATACCCTTTTCATCGATGACTGAAAACAACCTGTCAGAGAATGTATCGCCTGTATCTTTCAGAAGGTCATCAAGGCTTTTCTCCTTCTTGAGCGTCATGTCGCCAAAGCAAGGAGTTTTACGGTTGCTACAGCTATGCTGCATGCTATGTAGAATAGAGCTCTTCTCTTGTGCTACAGCTGCAAATTCCTCTATATCATCAGGAGGATAGCTCTCATCCACACTTGATTCACAACAGATACTTGGCATAGGATAAGCAACTGGCTCAAAGACATCGGTACCAGTGTAATGTTCTTTTATATATTCTTTTAATTCTAGTAATAAATCATACATGAGTTAATCTCCATTTCGTTAGTAATCAGAGCATAATTACAGCGTTCACGTTCATTGTTGAAATTATAATTTTCTCAATATATAAATTATATCATGAATTGATGCTAAGGATAAAAAATACAGAGGTAAAAATCTTTCGCCCGCGGGCGGCATTTTTAGCAGTCTATCAAATTATCTATTTTCTCCTAATCATTCGTCACATCACCGCTAGAGTTATTACTGCAACCCAAAGATCCTTCTCATAAATCCGGACATCATGCAGCCTCCGGCCGCACCTGCTTGGAGAACATCTTGTAAGCGGTCACTGTTAATACCACCAATAGCGTAAACAGGAACTGGACAGGCTTCGCAGACCTCTTTAAGGAACTATAATCCAGCACCAATTTTCCCTGGCTTACAATCTGTAGCGAAAATAGTGCCTAAAACAATCTGATCAGCACCATTGCTAACAGCAGCTAGAGCTTCTTCCTTGCTGTGGCAGGAAACGCTGACAAGTAGCTTTTTCTCTTCTTGCAGTTTATGTACCTGCTTTAGATTTTCCATAAAGTACGCATAAGGCAAATGCACACCTTGACATTCTAAAGCTTCAGCCAGCCTTAAATGACTATGCAGAAACATAGGTACATTAGCACCTTGGCAAATCTCCAGTACAGCCTTAGCTAGAACGCTATACTCAGCACCATCTAAGTCCTTCTCTCGCAGAATCAACCCAGCTGGCTTAAGTGCAACAACCTTTTTAATCTGCTGTAAAAAATCACCCTGACAGAGCTGTCTATTGGTTACGACAATAAGCTTGCTATAATCACACATAGAGATAATCATTAAGGACAGGCTGCAGACCGCCCTCCTCCATATCCTTGTACATTTTTGCGAAGGAACGGCCATCGTTAATTTCGAACTGTTCGTCGCCACCCTTTTCGCTGTCCTTGCCTTCGTATTTTTCTTCGTGGTCGCCAATACCGGTAGAAACACCTGCCGAAACCTTAGTAGCACAGATTTTAGCAATACCATTGCGGAATTCAGCGCTTTCACGGCTGGAAACGGTAATACCTACGAAAGGTAAGAAGATGCGGTAAGCGCACAACACCTGACATAACTCTCTTTCGCCAACATCACCGGGATTAATTTTGTCATTATTTACAATAGGACGCAATCTAGGGCAGCTAAGAGATAATTCTGCATGAGGATATTTGCGATTGATGTAGTACACGTGCAGAGCAGAGGCCAAGGCATCCTTACGGAAATTATCCAAACCTAACAAAGCAGAGAAGCCAGCACCACGCATACCACCCATCAAAGCACGCTCCTGAGCATCAAAGCGATAGGGCCACACGCGTTTATGACCTAACAAATGTAGCGTTTCGTACTTTTCGGTATTATAGGTTTCCTGGAAAACAGTAACATAGTCTACGCCACATTCATGAAGATAACGATATTCATCAGTATTAACGGGATAAATTTCTACGCCGATATTGCGGAAATACTTGCGGGCAATCTTTACCGCTTCTCCTATATATTGCACATCAGAATACTTTCTGCTTTCGCCAGTCAAAATCAGCACTTCTTCCATGCCAGTCTTAGCGATAACCTGCATTTCCTGCTCAATTTCTGCCATATCCAGCTTTTTGCGTTTAATATTGTTATAGCAATTAAAACCACAATAAACACAGTAGTTTTGGCAATAGTTAGCAATATAAATAGGCGTAAAAATATAAACTGTATTGCCGAAGTGATTCTTAGTGAGCTCCTCAGCCTTACGCGCCATTTGCTCCAAATAGGGAGCAGCCGCAGGAGAAAGCAACGTCTTGAAATCCTCCACAGTACAACTATCCTTGCTTAAAGCACGCTCTACATCATTAGCGGTATAGCTGTCGTAATCAAAACTCGCAATAGCCTCTAAAACCTTATCCTTGATATTAGAAGAAATGATTTCCATGCCAGGCATATATTCCATGTGGTTAGTGCGGAAGCTAGGATCGTTTTCCAGACGATGCTTGCGTTCCAAAGCCTTAGGAGGCAAAACATCACTATCTATAAAATAAACTTGATTTTCCTCGTTCATGGTCTATCTCCTTAACGTAAGAAGCCAGTCAAAGGGTCGGAAGCACTGCCGCCACGAGCCAGAACACGTCCCATACCAGTCAAGTAAGCCAAACGGCCTGCTTCAATAGCCAGCTTAAAGGCACGAGCCATAGCCGGCACATCACCAGCGGTTGCAATAGCAGTGTTAGCCATAATAGCAGCAGCACCCATTTCCATAGCCTCGCAGGCTTGAGAAGGCTTGCCAATACCAGCATCAACAATAACAGGCAGGTCAATTTCGTCGATTAAAACCTGAATCATAGCTTTAGTAGCCAAGCCCTTATTGCTACCAATAGGAGCAGCCAAAGGCATAACGGCAGCAGCGCCAGCGTTTTGCAAATCACGAGCTACCATCAGATCCGGATTCATATAAGGTAATACGATAAAGCCTTCCTTAGCTAGAATTTCTGTAGCCTTAATAGTTTCGTAGTTATCAGGAAAGAGATACTTAGCGTCGCGCATAATTTCTACCTTGACAAAATCACCGCAACCCATAGCACGGCTTAAGCGAGCAATGCGCACTGCTTCCTCAGCGTTACGAGCACCAGAGGTATTAGGCAACAGCGTAGTTCCCTTAGGAATGAAGTCTAAAATATTTTCGCTGTCCTTAGTGTTGGCACGGCGCAAAGCTAAAGTGATGATTTCAGCACCGCCTTGTTCAACTGCTGCCTGGATCAGCTTTAAATTGTATTTGCCAGAGCCTAAAATAAAACGGCTCTTAAATTCCTTGCCACCTAAAACAAATTTATCTTCCATCGTCAAACCTCCATGTAAAAAAACTTATCTATGTTAATATTCAACAATTATCAGTGCTTCTGTATAACCCAAATTACTCACCTAAAATCAGCTGTAGCACTTTGTTAGCTTGATGCCCTGCACAGATAGCCACTCTCGGAGCCATAAGGCCTATGCCAGCACCAACATCTGTGCTTTGATCACCGCATACATATAAGCGGCTCATGCGTCTTTCTGTTTTTATGCCATTAGCATCGCCATAGCCAGCCATACCATTACCGGACACGATGACAGTTTTTGGACAACTGCTTAACAAACCGCCTACCAGCATGGCCTTTTGATCAGGCTTGTCAAAGGCCTCACAGACAATAGGATACTCTGCAAAAAGCTCCTGCACCTTGTCAGCAGTAACTTTTATATTTTTAGTTTTGATATATAAATAAGGGTTAATCTGTTGTAGAATTTCCAGTAAAGCCTCTGTTTTAGGCTTGCCTAACTGTGGAATCATATACATTTGACGGTTAAGGTTAGTTACATCCACAGTATCAAAATCTACTAAAAATAAATGACCTACCCCGCTGC
>JAKSOK010000158.1 GCA_024405615.1 Phascolarctobacterium sp. | reverse complement strand
GTCCCTTTGGCACGCCACCTATGTGCCAAAATCACCTGGACCATTTGGAGGTAAAGGTTTGCACCTCGTTTTCCAGACGGGTCCATTCCGGATGCAGCACCGGGGCCATAACCTCATAGCCCATTTCCGTAAAATATTAAGGCCAGGGCCTTAGGGGTAATTTTATTGTAGCATTATAGAGTGTTTAGTGCAAGAAGGTTTAATTAACGATACAAGAGACCTGTAACCTCGATTTATAAATAAATCGGGCGACAGGTCTCCGTTGGCTGATTATGGGTGCGCACCACAACTAGCTGCTCATTTCTTGGTAGTGGTGCGCACGTATTGGAAGGTGTCATTAAAAAGCACTCCGGTTTCGCCACGATGGGGAAAATAGCGTGCGGTGTATTGCTGCCTGCCTGCAACAATTTTATGGTAATACTGATGGTCCATTTTTTTCATTAAGATTTTTAGTTTTTCAAATTCCGCTTCCTCGTCAATACAAACTTCAATACTCATTACAATTTCCTTCTTTCTTTGGGCAGGCTACCTGATTACTTACGATAGTGGCCTAGTTAATAAAAATATGCGATTTCTTCATTTTAAATATTCCTGCTACCTATTTATTCTTTATTTCTTATTTAGGACAGCTTTATTATATAATCTATCAATAAAAAAGTGAAATATATTCAAGGCATATAAGTTATTCCTAAAGGAAGACGAAAACTTCGTATAATAATAAAACTAATAATAAAACAAGCCCGGCCTCTTCAATGAGACTGGGCTTGTTTTACTTGGAAAGGTATATATGTCTACTAAAGGCTTGCTATAGAAGCAAGCGTAGTGTTTTGAGCTATTGTAAAGGATAGAATCATCAGTTGAAATAGTGTCAACAGCTGCAGCAGGGGCTGATGATTTAGTTCCAGGTAGTGTTGCTTTAAAAGTTCCATGAGTTAGAACCTTTTTAGAACATGAGAGGATTGGGGGGACAGGGGTACGCCCTGATAGTTGCTGTAATAGCTTTTATAAACATGCTCGTAATCCGTGAAAATTTTGCTAGCTTCCAGACGATGTTTTATCATGTAGCCGTATAAGCCACTTAATTTTACGTTTTTCTTAGCCATGATAATTACTCCTTCTTTTGTCAAATCATAGGTTTTTAAATATGTTGTATTGTCAGGTACAATCTGGGTATATTATAACCGTTATTTACGGAAATTAAAAATATTGGTATCTCATAATAATTATGGTAGATATGGCTAAGGAATAACACTTATGCATAATAAGGTTTAGGAATAAAAAAGCAGCCTTCTCTTGCCTTTGGGGCGGAAGATAGCTGCTTTTCATATTTTATATAATTACTGGAGTTTAGCTGCGCAGTACTTCTTCTAGGTTGCAGACCTGCTGAGAGTTGCGGGTCTTAGCATAGAATTTTAAAAAGTGTTGGGCGGCAACGGATAGCGGTCTGTCCTTTACCTTGACCACGATTTTGTAAAGATCCGTATCGATATCTTCTATACGTTTGGTAATGTAGTCCGGCCCTAAATCCTCACCGGGCTCAATGGGAAGAATTGCTACAGCGGATTTTTCTGCTACCCATTGAAGGGCGGTCTGACGTGAAGTGCTGATGCAGATGATATTGGGAATTAGGGCATATTCTTCACAGGCATTCTTAAAAATGGTAGCGCAGCCACCGGAAAGGCTGAGTGGAATATCTTCCAGTTCCTGCATGGTGATAGTATCTTTATCATTATCTAGCCAAACCGAATCCTTATGCAGTACGGCTACCAGCTCTTCATTTCTTCTAAATAAAACCTGAAAGTTTTCCTGGTGGTGAAGAGGTGTACTTAAGATACCAAGTTCGGTAATACCGTTCAAAAGCTGCTGAGTCTGCTCTTCAATACTTGCTTCATATAACTCACAGGTGATTTTAGGATAGAGCTGGGAAAAGTTTTTTAAAGAGCTTTTAATAAAGAGGGCAGAGCGGGAACTGGTTATGCTGAAACGCAGGGTTCCACGAACACCTCCCATGATGCTATTGATTTCTGCCTTGGCCAGATCATCTAGGGAACAGATGTATTTAGCCTTCTGGTAAAAGGCTCTTCCGGCCTCGGTTAAGAATAACTGCCGACTACCACGGTTAGAGATAATCAGTTTAGCACCAAAATAGTTTTCTAGGTTGCGTAGCTGTTTGCTAAGGGCAGGTTGAGCGATATGCACACATTCGGCAGCTCCGGTAAAGCTACTGGCTTCAACAATGGCAAGGAAATTCCTATAACATTCTAAATCCATAATAATTCCTTTCTGTTTGACATAAATGGTTTCCAGGTACGGAAACTATAAATTTAGGTTATATTAGTTGATATGTGTGTATTTTAGCATATTAGATGGAATAACACAATAATAGTAATGGGTATTATATACTATATAGTTCTATCTGTTTTTCATATAAATTATTCCCCTGGGATATACATGGCTAAATAGACCTCAATATTCTTTATATATGGAAAAAAACTGGAGTTTTTATTCCCATAACTATGCTTATGGATATACAACTTATTCCTGTTAGCTTTGGTGATAACTTGTATGTAATTCGCGTATTTTTATTTGATAAACATAAGTTGTATAATGTGAACCTGTCAAGGTACAAAAAATAAATGCTAGAAAGGAGGTGTATGGCAGATATGAATATTGAACTGGTTTTGGACAATAATCTGGTGTTGGAGGATATGGAAGAGGATTCTAAAATCAGAGCGTTTCTGAAACAGGTTGATAGAAAGTATTATCATCGCAAGATCGAAAACCGTATGGAAGAAATGAGAAAGTTTCCTTTGTTAGGCGAGGATGGCAGTAGCTTTTTCAATACCTATCAATATGTGGAACTTGGTCTCAAAAAAAGAGACAATAATGTTGTTAAATGATTAAGGAGGTAAAAAGATGACACCCGCAATTAAATGTTTAGTTCTTCTGGCTGTGGTTGCTGTACTTTTCGTAACCGAGCTGATTCCCCTGGCAATGACCGCTGTTATGGCAGCTATCGCCTGCAGCGTTTTGGGTCTGGTCCCTCAAAACCAGATTTTCTTAGGCTTGGCAGATTCTACGGTAGTTCTGTTTGGCGGTATGTTTGTAGTTGGTGCTGCTATGTTCTATACCGGTTTAGCTCAAAAGCTGGGCGGTGGCGTAGTAAAGCTGTTTGGTACTAGTGAAAATAGCTTGATGTTCGGTATTATGGTAATCGCCGCAATTATGAGTGCTTTCTTATCCAATACCGGCACCACTGCTTGTCTGATTCCTGTAGTTATGGGTATCTGCTCCAGTGCTAAGCTGTCCGCTTCCCGTCAACTGATGCCCCTGGCTTTTGCTTGTGGCTTAGGCGGAACCATTACCCTGATAGGTACTCCCCCCAACATCCTGGCTAACGTAGCTCTAAAGGCTGCAGGTATGGAGCATCTGCAATTCGGCTTCTTCGAATATGCTTATATTGGTATCCCCATCACGGTAGCTGGCATCGTATACATGATGTTCCTGGGCAAATATTTCCTGCCTTCTGAAGCAACCTCTGAAGTTGCTGATGTTGAGCAAGAAATTGAAGCAAATGCTACTAGCAAAAATAAGCAAATTATCTGTGGTATCATTATGGTAGGTGTAATTGGCTCCATGGCTACTAGCATCGTTCCTCTGGAACTGGCGGCAGTAGTTGGTGCAGTACTGTGTGTATTGACCGGTTGTATTACTGAGAAACAAGCTTATCAATCCATTGACTGGATTACCATCTTCCTGTTTGCCGGCATGATTCCTGTTGCAACCGCTATGAATACTAGCGGTGCTGGCAAGCTGATTGCTGAAGCTGTAGTAAATAGCCTGGGCGGCAGTCCTTCTCCCTATACGGTAACTGCTGTTCTGTTCATCCTGGCAGTAATCCTGACCCAATTCATGTCCAATACTGCTTCTAAAGCGCTGCTCTGCCCCGTAGGTATTGCTCTGTCCGCTCAAATGGGCGCATCTCCTAAGGCTGTATTAATGGCCATCCTGATTGCTTCTAGCTGTGCCTTCGCTTCTCCCGTAGGTACTCCTCCCAACACCCTGGTACTGGGACCTGGTAAATATAAATTCATGGATTATGTAAAATGTGGTACTGGTCTGGTTGCTGTCTGCCTGCTGGTTTCCATCGCCGTTATTCCTGTAGTATGGCCCTTCTTCCCTGCTAACTAATAGGAGGTAATTTTTATGGAAAAGGAACAAGAAAAACAAACTAAGAAGTATAAATGCCCTGATTGTGGTA
>JAKSOK010000157.1 GCA_024405615.1 Phascolarctobacterium sp. | reverse complement strand
GAATCTTTATAGGTCATGCCGTGAGCTTCATACATCATACGAGCATTTAATTCTACGCCGGAGTTAGGAGCACCAACGCCAACTCTCTTGCCCTTCAGGTCGGAGAATTTGGTGATGCCGGAGTCTTTAGTGGTAACGATTTGAACAACGTTCGGCCACAGACCCATCATAACGCGCAGATCTTCAGCTTTAGGTTTGCCTTGGAAAGCGCCGAAGCCTTCAACAGCTTGGATAACGGAGTCAGACATAGCAATAGCCATTTCGCCTTTGCCAGTTTTAATAGCGTTGATATTTTCTACGGTTGCACCAGTAGCAGTTGCAGAGGTTTTGTAACCCATTTCACCAACAACCTTGGAGAAAGCACCGCCGATGGGGAAATAAATACCACTGGTAGGACCGGTTAAAACAGTGATAAATTCTTTGCTACGGTCAAGCTTAGCGGAAGAAGCTGCTTTATCACCAGCTGCGGGAGCTGCTTTTTTATCTCCACCACAACCAGCTACCAGAGATGCTGCACATGCCATAGCTGCTAAAATTGCTGCAAATTTTTTCATAATAAATTCCTCCTCAATTAATAATATAGCGTAATTACAAGGCCAAGATTATACTTGCCAATATACCTCTCTAATTCTATACTAGAAGACTAAAATCATTTTACAACTATAATTTTCTTTATTAGGTTAAAACGATAAAGTGCTTTTTGACAGAAAAAGCCAGAAGCGCTCCCTAACGCTTCTGGCCTCATTGCCTAGTACAGAGTCAAGGGACTGAATATAAACAATGTAAACTGTGTACAGTCCTTGCATACAATTATACTATCATATGTTACTTATAATGTCAAGTATTTTACTTAATAAAGAGACATTTCTAAGCATATACTAGTAATTTTTTACATGGCATAGTATAATAATTTTAGAAGCTGTTGAACGAAAAAGGGGTCAAGGAAAATGGATACTTTGTTATCTAAGGAACAACGGATTATTGGTGCTGCGGAGCAGGTATTTGCTAAGCACGGCTTTGAAAAATGTACAGTAGATGAGATTATTGCTCTTGCGGATGTGGGTAAGGGCACGCTATATAAATATTTTGGCAATAAGGAGCAGCTTTTCTATTATTTAGTGCAAAAGAAGAATACTCTTTTTGTAGAAAGATTAGATGCAGCGGTAAAGCATGGGCTTACTTTAGAGCAAAAGCTAGTAGCCTTCTTTACAGAGATGATAGACTTTTATAAGGCGAATGCAGCTTTGTGGCAGATAATATACTTTGAGATGCTAGGCGGCAATGCTGGACTTATGGTGCATACCGTTAATGGCGTGCCCACGGTTATCAGTCGTTATGAGACTAAGCCCAGTGAAGAGACAAAAGATATGATGATTCGCTACCATTTGCTGTTAGAAAGTGAATTTATCATTTTAAAAGGGCTCATAGAGTCTGGTATGGAAAAGGGAGAATTAAAGCCGGGAGATGCAGAGCTAGATTCCATGTCCTTGTTTTTTGGCGTTGCCATGAGTATTTTTCACCCCCATAAGGTAGTAGAGGAGACCTCTTGTGATATTTTGGCACAGCAAATTGTGGATCGTGCTTTAAGAGGTATAGGTAAATAAGAAATGGACTAGCTTTAGTTTTTCTAGAGCTAGTTTTTTTATTTTAAAAATTAAAAATTAATCTAGATGTTCATACTTTTCCTTTGCAATAGTGACTAGTTTAATATATAATAATATGTTAGGGAAGAGAGAAGAAAACAATTTTATTGTTTGAAGGAGGAATAACTGTGAGCTTGAAGATTATTACCAAGCGTTGCAAAGGCTGTGGCATATGCGCTACTTTCTGTCCTAAGCAAGTGTTGGCAGTAAGCGAAATTGAAAAAATCGAAGTTGTAAATGAAGAAGCCTGCATTAATTGTGGGCAGTGTGAGATGCGTTGTCCGGACTACGCTATCTTTGTTGAGAAATAATAGGAGGAATTATTATGTCCAGAATTTTATTACTCCAAGGTAACCAAGCTGTAGTTGAAGGCGCTATCGCTGCTGGTTGCAGATTCTTTGGCGGCTACCCCATCACCCCGTCCACTGAGGTTGCCGAATTATTAGCTGAAAAATTACCCCAGGTAGGTGGTAAGTTCATACAAATGGAAGATGAGATTGCTTCCATTGGTGCTTGCATTGGTGCGTCTTTAGCAGGCAAAAAAGCTATGACTGCTACCTCTGGCCCTGGCTTTTCTTTAAAACAAGAATTACTCGGTTTAGCATGTGCTTCCGAGATTCCTTTAGTATTAGTAAACGTACAACGTGTTGGTCCTTCTACTGGCCAACCTACATCTCCTTCTCAAGGTGATGTTATGCAAGCTCGTTGGGGTACTCACGGCGATCACTGGATTATTGCTTTAGCCCCCACCACTGTACCTGAATGCTTTACTCTGACTCAACGTGCTTACGAGCTGAGCGAAAAATATCGCGTACCTGTAATTATGCTGATGGATGAAGTTGTAGGTCATATGCGCGAAAGAATTGACCTGCCTGATTCCTATGAAGATATCGCACAACCTATGCGTAAACAACCTACCTGCGCTCCGGAAGAATTTAAGGCTTATGCAACTGATGAGTCTTTAGTTCCGGCTATGCCTGCTTTTGGTAGCGGCTATCGCTGGCATGTAACCGGCTTGGTTCATGACGAAACTGGCTTCCCTAAAGGTACTGGTGCTGCAACTGTTGCTCAAACCGATCGTCAATATCATAAGATTTATGACAACCTGGAAGATATCGTTGAGGTTGAAGAATATAAGCTGGATGATGCAGAATTTGCTATCATCGCTTTTGGTGGTGCTGCTCGTACCGCTTATGACGCTATTGATGCTGCTCGCGCTGAGGGCTTGAAGGTTGGTATGCTGCGTTGCATTACCGTATGGCCTTTCCCCGAACAACAAGTTAAGACACTGGCTTCTAAGGTTCAAGGTATCATGGTTCACGAATTGAACCGTGGCCAATATGTAACCGAGGTTGAACGTGTTGTAGCTGGCGTATGCCCTGTAACCCTGTTTGGCAAGTATGATAATGAGCCTGCAACTCCGGAAGAAATGCTGGCTGAAATCAAGAAAGCTATGGGCAAATAAGAGAGGAGCGAGATAAGTATGAGTTATGCAGAATTAACTGAGAAATATTTCCGTCCTGGCCGTTTGCCTCATATCTGGTGCCCGGGTTGTGGTCATGGTATTACCACAGGCGCTATCATTAAGGCTATTGATGGCTTAGGCTTAGATAAAAATGATGTTGCAGTAGTTTCTGGTATCGGCTGCTCTAGCCGTGCTTCTGGCTACTTAGATTTTAATACCGTTCATAGTGCTCATGGTCGTGCATTGCCTGTTGCTACTGGCGTTAAGCTGGCCAACCCTGAGCTGAACGTTATTGTTTGCACTGGTGATGGTGACTGCACCGCTATTGGTGGTAACCACTTAATCCATGCTGCACGTCGTAATATTAATGTTACTGTTGTACTGTTCAACAACAACATTTACGGCATGACCGGCGGTCAATACTCTCCTATGACCCCGACTGGCAGCAAAGCAAGTACCGCTCCTTATCGTACTATTGAACAACCCTTCAATATCACCGATTTGGTACAAGCTGCAGGTGCAACCTTCGTTGCTCGTGGTACTACCTTCCACACTGCTCAATTAGTTGACCTGATTAAAAAAGGTATTCAACATGATGGTTTCAGCTTCATTGAAGTTGTTTCCGCTTGTCCTACCTCCTTCGGTCGTGCTAACAAATGCGGTAGCCCGGGCGATATGATGAAATGGCAACGTGATCATGCTGTAATGAAGCTGGCTTGGGATAAGATGGACGCTGAAAAACAAGCAGAAGCTAAAGCTGCTGGCAAATTCCCCATTGGCGTACTGTTTGAAACCAATGCTATAAAAGAATATACTAAAGCTTACGACGAAGTTATCGCCATTGCACAAGGAGGTAAGAAATAATGAGAAAAGAATTTCTGTTTTCCGGTTCTGGCGGTCAAGGCGTAATCACCGCATCTATCATTTTAGCTGAAGCTGCTTTGCATGATGGCTTAGTAGCAACTCAAACCCAGGCTTATGGTCCTGAAGCACGTGGTGGTTCTGCTCGTGCAGAGGCTGTTATTTCTGATGAGCCTATTCACTATAACAAGGTTAACCATCCTAATATTCTTTTGGCTATGAGCCAAGAGGCTGTAGATAAATACTTCAAGCTGTTGGCTGAAGACCAAATCTTCGTTACTGACAGCCTGTT